>CAKSEM010000148.1 GCA_934446485.1 uncultured Eubacteriales bacterium
CGTGTCGAACCCCGTCGATATACTGACGTACACGTTTCATAAGTTTTCAGGGCTTCCGGAGAGCCGCATAATCGGATCCGGCACAATTCTCGATACCGCGCGCTTGCGCGCGAGACTGTCCGAATACTACGGTATCAATCAGTGCAACGTCCATGCATACGTATTCGGCGAGCACGGCGACTCATCGTTTATTCCGTGGTCGGTTGCGAATATTTCAAATGTGCCGATTTCCGAATGCCACAACCTCATAACGACTCCCGGGATCGAGACCCCGCCGCTCGACCTTGCTGAGATAGAGCAGTATGTCAGAAAGTCCGGCGGCCGCGTGATTGCACGCAAGGGCGCAACGTTCTACGCGGTGTCCGTTTCGGTATGCCACATATGCAAGTGCCTCCTTTCCGGACTCGACACTACGATGACGGTGTCCACTATGATGCATGGGGAATACGGCATCGACGACGTATGTCTCAGCACGCTGAATCTCGTCGGCTCGGACGGAGTGCGCGGGAAGATCAATATGAACCTGACGGATGAAGAAGAGGCTAAGCTGCGCCACAGCGCAGATACGCTGAAGGACGTAATAAACAATCTTCATATATAACGATAGTAAAGGTGGTTTTTAATAATGGATTACCGTATTGAGCATGATTCCATGGGCGAGATGAAGGTCCCGTCCGACCGCCTGTGGGCGGCGCAGACCCAGAGAAGCCATGAAAATTTTCCGATAGGTGTCGGCATAGAGACGATGCCGCGCGAGATAACACACGCCTTCGGTATACTGAAAAAGGCGGCTGCGGAGGCTAATGCCGAATTGAAGCCCGAGCGGATGACCGAGCGGAAGCTCGCATCCATATCCGCAGCGTGCGACGAGGTCATATCCGGAGCGCTTAACGATCATTTTCCGCTCGTCGTATGGCAGACAGGATCCGGAACGCAGTCTAACATGAATGCGAATGAGGTCATAGCGAACCGTGCAAACCAGATCGCAGGTGAGCGTCTCTGCCACCCGAACGACGATATAAACATGAGCCAGTCCTCGAACGACACGTTCCCGACGGCGATGCACATATCAGCGGTCATAGCCATCGAGGATAAGCTGCTTCCGGCGGTTGAGCTGCTTGCAGACACCTTCCGCAGACTTGAAGCCGAGAATGACGATGTCGTCAAATCCGGCAGAACACACCTTCAGGATGCAACTCCGATAAAGTTTTCGCAGGAGATATCAGGTTGGCGTTCGAGCCTTGAGCGCGATGCGGAGCTTCTCCGCGCGGCGGCGGTGCCGCTGCATGAGCTGGCACTCGGCGGAACCGCAGTCGGAACAGGGCTGAATGCCCCCGCGGGCTTTGCAGAGCTCGTTGCCGAGAAGGTCTCATCTCTCGCCGGTCGCCCGTTCGTCACGGCGCCGAACAAGTTCCATGCGCTCACCTCCAAGGATGAGCTTGTCTTCGCACACGGCGCGATCAAGGCGCTTGCCTGCGACATGATGAAGATCGCAAACGATGTGCGTTGGCTCGCAAGCGGTCCGCGCGACGGACTCGGAGAGATACATATTCCGGAGAATGAACCCGGCTCGTCTATCATGCCGGGAAAGGTCAACCCGACTCAATGTGAGGCGGTCACGATGGTTGCCGTACAGGTCATGGGCAACGATGTTGCGGTCGGAATGGCTGCGTCACAGGGCAATTTTGAACTTAACGTGTTCATGCCGGTCGCGGCGTATAACTTCCTGCAGTCGGCGCGACTTCTTGCAGAGGCGATAGTTTCATTCAATAACAACTGCGCCGTCGGAATAACCGCTAACCGTGACAAGATGAAACATAATCTCTATAACTCGCTTATGCTCGTTACGGCACTCAATCCGTACATCGGTTACGAGAACGCAGCCAAGACCGCAAAGAAGGCGTACCGCGACAATATATCGCTGAAGGAGGCGTGCGTCGAGCTCGGATTCCTCACCGCCGAGCGGTTTGACGAGGTGTTCCACCCAGAAGAGATGGTCTGAGATGCCATCTTCGCAATCTTTGAGAAAAGGAATGAATATAGAAATGAAAGTCAGCTACTTTCCCGGATGTACACTCCGTACCAAGGCAAAAGAGCTTGATAGATACGCACGCGAATGTGCGAAGGCACTGGGCTTTGAATTGTGCGAGATTGAAAACTGGCAGTGCTGCGGCGGAGTGTTCTCCTCAGCATCCGACGAGATCGCCTCAAAACTTCCGTCCGTTCGTGCACTGATCGCGGCGCGCGATGCGAACGAGGTTCTCGTTACGGTCTGCTCTGCATGCCACAATGTCATAAAGCAGACAAAACATGCAATGGCGAACGACGAAGTATTCGCCGACCGCGTGAACCGCTATATGGCACAGGATGCCGCCCCCTCTGAGCCGTACCACGGTGAGGGAGAGGTCGTCCACTATCTTGAGTTTCTGCGGGATCGCATCGGCTTCGATCGAATCCGCGAAGCGGTGAAGAATCCGCTGACCGGGCGGCATATCGGAGCATATTACGGATGTCTCCTTCTGCGCCCCGGCAGCGTTATGGCGTTTGACGATGTTGAAAATCCGCAGATTATGGAGGACTTTATCCGAGCACTCGGCGCTGATCCGGTCGTTTATCCGCAGAGAAACGAGTGCTGCGGAGGTTATCTTACGCTTGAGGATCCCGAGGCGGCGGGGTGCCGCAGCGGTGCGGTGTCAAAGAGCGCTGCGGGACACGGAGCGGAAATGATCGTGACGGCTTGCCCGCTGTGCAGATATAATCTTATAAAGAACGAGTCCCCCGTTCCTGTTGTGTACTTTACCGAGCTGCTCGCCGAAGCACTCGGATTGAAGGAGGGCGAAAATGCAGAATAAGACCGAACGTCAGAGAGAGCAGATCCTCCGCATGAGCGGCGTCAATCCGCTGAAATGTATGAGGTGCGGGAAGTGCTCGGGTACGTGCCCGTCCTACGGCGAGATGGAATACCATCCGCATCAGTTCGTATATATGGTTGAGACTGGCGAGATCGAGCCGCTTTTGAAATCGGACTCGATATACAAGTGTCTGTCGTGCTTTGCGTGCGTTGATCGCTGTCCTCGCGGTGTCGAACCGGCGAAGCTCGTTGAGGCGATCCGCCTCACGGTAATAAGAGAGCGCGGTGCCAACCATATGACGCCCGACGACATTCCGCAGCTGGTCGATGACGAGCTGCCGCAGCAGGCTCTGATGAGCGCTATGCGCAAGTATTCAAAATGAGAGAGGAGACGGACCTATAAATGCAGAGAATCGGAGTATTTGTCTGCCACTGCGGAACTAACATCGCCGGAACTGTCGATGTCCGCGCCGTGGCTGATGCACTGAAAAATGAGCCCGGGGTCGTTTTCTCCACGGACTATCAGTATATGTGCTCTCAGGCAGGGCAGAACATGATAATCGATGCCGTGAAGGAGAACCGCCTGTCGGGTATCGTCGTCTGCTCGTGCTCGCCGCGTATGCACGAAGCAACATTTCGCAAGACCGCAGCGGCAGCGGGACTGAACCCGTACATGGTTGAGATCGCGAACATCCGCGAGCAGTGCTCGTGGGTGCACAAGGATATGCCTACCGGAACCGCAAAGGCGATAATCCTTGCCAAGGCGGCGGTCGCAAAGGTGAACCTCAATGCGCCGCTGACTCCCGGAGAGAGCCCGGTTACGAAGCGCGCGCTCGTCATCGGCGGAGGTATCGCCGGGATTCAGACCGCACTCGATATAGCTGACGCGGGATTCCCCGTCGATATCGTAGAAACTAAGCCTACTATCGGCGGAAAGATGGCGCAGCTTGACAAGACGTTCCCGACGCTCGACTGCGCAGCGTGCATCCTGACACCTAAGATGGTGGACGTGTCACAGAACGAAAAGATACGGATTTTCTCCTATTCGGAGGTAACGGACGTTAAGGGATTTGTCGGTAACTTCGATGTTACGATAAAGCGCCGCGCACGGTATGTTAAGGAGGATGTATGTACCGGCTGCGGAGCGTGCACGGAAAAGTGCCCGCAGAAGAAGGTGCCGAATGAATTCAACCTCAGCATGGATAACCGCCGCGCGATATACATCCCGTTCGCTCAGGCGGTGCCTAAGGTT
>CAKSEM010000149.1 GCA_934446485.1 uncultured Eubacteriales bacterium
TCGGAACATACACACGCACCTGCATTCCGTGTCGTATCAGGGTGTCGATGCATCCGTGTATCGTGGTTCCGAGCAGAATATTTAATTCAAAGGCGCACCATGCGCCGTGCATATATTATACCGTGTCAGTTTAACGTATGTCAAGCGGTCAAACTGAACAAATATTGCGTTCTGAGGCGCGAATAGAAAATTCTTCTGATAAATTCTGCGTGACAGGTTGATTTTTGGACGAGAAAAAGGTAAAATAATAAATATGGAAATGAGTTTATCCGCAGGGATTACCGCGGATATAAAAAAGAAAGGATATGTTAGTCCAATGGCTCTTGTCACAACGAAAGAAATGTTCCGTAAGGCTTACGAAGGTAAGTATGCGATCGGTGCATTCAACATTAACAACATGGAAATCATCCAGGCGATCACAGAGGCTGCCGGAGAGCTTAAGTCTCCTGTTATCCTCCAGGTATCGGCAGGTGCACGCAAGTATGCAAAGCAGGAGTATCTGCTTGCGCTTGCTCAGGCAGCCATCAAAGATTCGGGAGTTGATCTTGCTCTCCATCTCGACCACGGTGCCGATTTTGAGATCTGCAAGGCGTGCATCGACGGCGGCTTCACCTCCGTTATGATCGACGGCTCGCATCACACGTTTGAGGACAACATTGCCGTGACGAAGAAGGTCGTTGAGTACGCTCACGAGCGCGGCGTTGTCGTTGAGGGTGAGCTCGGCAGACTTGCAGGCGTTGAAGATGACGTTAAGGTGTCCGCTGAAGATTCGTCCTATACCCGCCCCGAGGAGGTCGAGGAGTTCGTTTCCAAGACCGGCGTTGACTCTCTTGCTATCGCTATAGGTACGAGCCACGGTGCATATAAATTCAAGCCCGAGCAGTGCACGAGAAACGCAGACGGCGTGCTCGTTCCGCCGCCGCTCCGTTTCGATATCCTTGAGGAGATTATGGAGAAGATCCCGGGCTTCCCGATCGTTCTTCACGGTGCATCTTCCGTGCCGCAGGAGTATGTCAATGAGATCAACTCGATCGGAGGCAGACTTCCCGACGCGATCGGTATTCCGGAGGAAGAGCTCCGTCATGCAGCTGAGCTTGCAGTTTGCAAGATCAACATTGATTCTGATATCCGCCTTGCTATGACCGCAGGTATCCGCCGTGTCCTGCACAATCAGCCGGATGTTTTCGACCCGAGAACTTATCTGTCGGTTGCACGCGACGAAGTCAGAAAGATGGTATCCCACAAGATCCGCGACGTGCTCGGTTCTGCCGGAACCCTTTGATTTTCGAAAAACAGACTTTGACATATGCTGCATTTCCGCTTCATGCGGAAATGCAGCATTTCACAATGCAGCACTTTACGGCGCGGCAGCTTCGCCGCAGCGAGGAGGAACAGATATATGATTTGGAGAGAGGTGTACAGACTCGGTGCCGCCGAGACAGACATAAACAATCTTGCATCCCCGTCCGCACTGCTCAGATATATGCAGGACACCGCGAATTGTCATATGGCGGGAGTCGGACCGTCTTATGATGATCTGATCTCGCGCGGAATGTCATTTGTGCTCAGCCGTATTACGCTCCGCATAGATGAGCCGCTTCGCGCACACGATGAGTTTGAATCGGAAACATTTGCCGTGCCGTCGCGCGGTGCCGCATTCGGAAGATGCTACAGGCTGACCCGCGGAGGGAAAATCATAGCAGAAGGAGATTCCACATGGGCGCTTGTGAATATCTCCGACCGCACTCTCGTGCGTGTCGGAGATTTGGAGACTGGCTACGGTGAGGAGCCCCCGCTTGATATCGGCGTGCCGACGCGTGCCCGTATACCGAGAGAGACGGAGCTGCACTGCACCGGAGAGCACAGGGTCACATATGCCGATGCCGACCTCAACGGACATATGAACAACACGAGGTATCCCGACCTGCTGTGCGGATTTGCCGCCGATATGCGAGGAAAGAGAGTTGAGACGATAAGCATCAGTTTTGTATCCGAGGCGCCGCTCGGTGAGTGTGTGACTGCGTATACCGGAACGGACGGAGAGCACTTTTTTGTTCGCACGGTGCGCGAGGACGGTCGCACGAATACCGAGTCGGTAATCACGCTCTGCGATGTATGAGCTTAAATTGTTAAAAAATTGTGATGTGCCTTGACACGCCTCGAGACGTGTGCTATAATTCGCTTAACTTATTTAAATGCGTTGATGGAATTATCCGTCCTGCCGGAACATTTCAGAGAGCTGTCGGCCGGTGCAAGACAGTATGGTGGGGGTGGCGGAGTCTCATTCCGGAGCAGAGCCGCCGAATTTTACGTAAGCGGCTACGGCCGGTCCCGTTATCACGACTGAGAGCTTGCCTGAGCTCTGATGAGTTGACCGTCAGCTCCGCCGGGAGCGATCGGACGGTAAACAGGGTGGTACCGCGAAGTATATTCGTCCCTGAGATCATGTGATCTCAGGGACTTTTTTTGTACCGCCGCAGGCAATTTCAGAAAGGAATTTTGCCATGAAGACTATCAAAATTGCAGACAGAACGCTCTGCCGCGACGACAGAGCATACAGCTTTAAGGAAAGGCTTGAGATCATGCGTCAGCTTGACAGGCTGAACTGCGATGTTATTGAACTGCCTGAAATAAAGAATCGCAGAGCGGATATTCTGCTGGTGCGCACCGCATCATCGTTCGTTAAACACAGCGTGATTGCCGTCGCTGCGGGCAGCACGGCAGAGAGCATCGAAGCTGCGGCGGAATCGCTTTCGGGTGCGGTGTTGCCGCGTATCAGGATAGAGCTGCCCGTGTCGCCCGTCGGTATGGAATATTCACTTCACATGAAACCCGAGGCGATGCTCGGATGGATTGAGAAATCCGTGGCTCGGGCGCGTGAGCTGTGTGCGGACGTGGAGTTCTGCGCAGTAGATGCAACGAGAGCGGGGGAGAACTACCTTGTAAGTGCACTTCTTGCCGCAAAGAACAAAGGTGCTGCAGAGCTGTCTGTTTGTGACAGCGCCGGCACCATGCTGCCCGGAGACTTTGCTGCTTTCGTTTCCAAAATATCGGAGCGCATCGACTCACCCGTCGGTGTCTCGTGCCACAATCGCAACGGACTCGCGGGCGCGTGCGCCATTACTGCGGTCATGAGCGGCGCGGAGTCGGTAAAGACCGCCGTCGGCGGTGACCTTGCCTCAACAGAGGAGTTTGCTCAGATGGTAAAGAATTGCGGCGACGACTACGGACTTGAAACTTCGCTCACATATACGGAGCTGAGGCGTATCACACGCCAAATCGATCGGATATCGGGCGGTGCGAGAGATGAACATACGGCTGAGAAGCCGATGCCCGACGGATCGGATGGGATCCGCATAGATTCGAGTGACGGAGAAGATGTGATTGCGGCTGCCGCATCGACGCTCGGATACGATCTGTCATCGGAGGATCTCGCAAAGGTTTCCGCAGAGGTGCACCGTGTCGCCGAACGCAGACTCGTCGGCGCTGCGGAACTTGAAGCGATAATTGCATCGAGCGCCCTTCAGGTGCCCGATACTTATACGCTCGAGAGCTATGTTGTAAACAGCGGCAACATAATATCTGCGACGGCGCAGATTACACTCGTCCGTGACGGAGAACAGCTGCGCGGGATATCGATCGGCGACGGTCCGATAGATGCAGCGTTTCTTGCCATCGAACAGATCATGGGTCATCGCTATGAGCTTGACGACTTTCAGATACAAGCAGTTACCGAGGGCAAGGAGGCGATGGGCTCGGCAATAGTTAAGCTGCGCTCGAACGGCGTGCTGTATTCCGGAAACGGTATATCGACCGATATAATCGGAGCCAGCATACGCGCTTATATCAACGCGGTGAACAAGATAGTATACGAAGAAGAGAACGCGTGAGCGGGGAGGCGATACAGATGAAACTCTCATTTTCAACTAAGGGATGGCACGGAGTGACCTTTGAGGAGTTCTGCGGTACCGCATCGGAGCTCGGATATTCAGGTATTGAGCTTCACAATATTCACGGAAAGCTTTTTACTGACCGTGACGGTGCGTTTCAT
>CAKSEM010000150.1 GCA_934446485.1 uncultured Eubacteriales bacterium
GTGCCTCAGATGCCTTTTACAGGCGGCATCTAAAGATGTTCTGAATTATCCCCACTTGCATCAAATGCCCCGCCGACCGCATACGAGCATCTGCCGTTTTCATTGTATAAATACGGTTCTGCCGACTTTCGACTTACAACTCACATTGCACGGTACCTGAAGCTAAAGCTTTTTCTGAACGCCTCCTCCGGCATAGCCTTTGTTTTTCTATCCGATAAAACGGAGGTGCAATGCATAGCACCTCCGTTCGCCGCACTTTCGGCATTCATGTTCCGTTCGTCACGGCCCCGACTCTGCACCCAAAAAATCAGAAGCAGCGCTCCCCGCGGCTGCGGCGGCAGTTCTCGATCTGACCACAGCGGTAGCAGAGCTCATTCTCACATCCGCCGCCCTCGAAAAACTCCGTGATATTCCTAACGGTCGTCTCCGCAATATTTGCGAGCGCCTCCTCCGTCAGGAATGCCTGATGCGACGTCACGATCACATTGGGCATCGAGATCAGCCGCGCCAGCACATCGTCGTCGAGTATATGTCCGGAGTTATCCTCGAAGAACAGGTCAGACTCCTCCTCATACACATCGAGGCAAGCGGCACCTATCTTCCGCGACTTGATCCCCTCAAGAAGCGCCTCGGCATCGATAAGCGCTCCGCGCGAAGTATTCACTATCACCACACCGCGCCGCATCGCGTCTATGGCATCTGAGTTTATCATATGGTGTGTGTCGGGCGTCAGAGGACAGTGCAGCGATATTATGTCTGCGCGGCGGAACAGCTCGTCGAGCTGAACATAATCGATGCCTGCACCATCTGCGGGGTACTTGTCATACGCTATGATCTCCATCCCGAAACCGCGGCAGATATCAATAAATGTGCGCCCGATCCTTCCCGTCCCGACGACTCCGACCGTCTTCCCGTGAAGGTCAAAGCCGGTAAGCCCGTTCAGGCTGAAGTTGAAGTCGCGTGTGCGGATGTACGCCTTGTGCACACGGCGGATCGATGTCAAAAGCATTGCCATCGCATGCTCGGCAACTGCGTACGGAGAGTATGCAGGAACGTGCACAATGTGTATCTTTCCGTAAGCGTGGCGTATATCAACATTATTGTATCCGGCACAGCGAAGTGCTATCATCTGCACGCCGAGATCTGCGAGCTTATCTATCACGGCGGCATCGGCTGTATCGTTCACAAATATGCATACGCCTTCGCAGCCGCGCGCAAGCTCTGCGGTATCCTCGCCGAGCTTAGTCTCAAAAAATTTGAATCTTATGCCCGCCTCCTCACCGAATCTCTCGAAGGACGGCTTATCGTACGGCTTGGTATCGAACATTGCAATTTTCATTGGCTGAAATCCTTTCTCCGCTGCGGCGGTCATACTTTTTGCCTATTGTTCCGCACCCGGCGGCATTTTATACAACGATGCGGACGGACCGAACACGGCCCGCCCGCAGGCATAGCTTTTCATCTTTTACCGGACGTCAGTCGATTCAAAATCATGACGAACAGGATTATAACTGCGGTCACGGCAAATATGCCGAGCATTCCGCGCCCCATCAGGGGAAGTGAATTCAGAAGATTTTCAATGCTTATATTCATAGTCTGCCTCCGTTCACCTTATGCGAGCATCGAGAGGAGAAGCCCCCCCGCGATGACAGACGCGATCTGTCCCGAAACATTGACACCGACCGCATGCATCAGGAGAAAATTCTGATTGTCCTCGGCAAGCCCCATCTTATGAACGACCCTTGATGACATCGGAAATGCCGATATTCCGGCGGCGCCGATCATCGGATTTATCTTGTTCCTCAGGAAGAGGTTCATGAGCTTTGCAAGCATGATCCCTCCGAACGTATCAAATACAAATGCAACGAGCCCCAAGAGCAGTATCAGAAGGGTCTGCGGGCGGAGGAACTCATCAGCCGTCATGCGCGACGCAATAGTCAGTCCCAAAAAGATGGTAATGAGATTCGCAAGCACCTTCTGCGCGGTCTCTGACAGAGAGTTCAGCACCCCGCATTCGCGGATGAGATTTCCGAACATAAGAAAGCCTATGAGCGCCACAGCGTCAGGCGCAACGAGCCCCACAATAATCGTTACGAATATCGGGAAGAGTATGCGCGTCGTCTTTGAGACTGTGCGAGTCTCGGAGGACATACGGATGAGCCGTTCGCGCTTTGTCGTGCAAAGCTTAATGATCGGCGGCTGAACTATGGGCACGAGCGCCATATACGAATATGCAGCCACCATTATCGCGGCGGTATAATTTGATTTCAGGATGTTTGCGACGAATATGGATGTGGGTCCGTCTGCCGCACCGATGATGGCGATAGACGCGGCATCATTGAGGCTGAAGCCGAAGAGCGATGCCATGCAGAGAGTAAAGAATATGCCGAACTGTGCCGCAGCACCGAAAAGCATGAGCTTAGGGTCGGCAAGGAGCGGACCGAAATCTATCATGGCACCGATACCGATGAACAGTATGAGCGGCATAAGCTCGTTGTTGTCGATTCCGATATCGAAAAGGTGATCGATCACCGCCTTCGCTCCGGACTCAGGCAGGTTTATTAGTATCGCGCCGAAACCCATGGGCAGCAGGAGCGACGGCTCCATGTCACGGCGTATCGCAAGATATATTAGCGCGCCGCCGATGATCCACATGACGACCTGCCGCCAATCCGTATTCAGTATATTTTCGTATAGCACTTCCATAATATTTACCTCAGGTGTTCTTCATTACGACCGTCTCAACGCAGTCAGCGACGTGCTCACACGCATCCGCACACTCCTCCATGCGATCGTATATCTCACGCCAGAAGATTATCTCAAGTGTGTCGTCACAGTGCTCGCGCACCTTTCGTGTTGCGTCAAGGTAGAGCCTGTCGCACTCCTCCTCGATACGGTTCATCTCGACTATCATTTCATGAAGATGCTGCGGCTTCTTAAAGTTTATAAATTCCGCAAGCAACGACTTCATCGTTTCGCAGCACCCGACAAGGCGCGACGCAAACTCATGTGCCTCGGGAAGGATGTGCTCGATCCGATCCACGTAGAATCGCTGGATTATCTCCTCCATAGCGTCGGATACCTCATCGATATTCTGACTGATGAGCGCAAGATCTTCGCGATCGACGGGAGTGACAAACGCCCGTGCAAGCGCAGCGGTCAGCTCGTGTTTCTTCACATCTCCCGTATGCTCGATATCGTGCATCTCATGAAGCATATCGTCAATCCTTGATATGTCATAATCGTTCAGGCACCGTACAAGGTACCGTGCTGCCTGAACCGAGCAATCGGCAGCGGAAACGAAATTCTCGAAATAAAAGCGGTCAGACTTATTCATTGAAAGCAATATATCCCTTCGGGTAGATTATGCAGCCGTTTGAAGGATTCAAAACAGCCACATGAATAGCTTGGTCATAAGGTATCCGATGAGCCCGCAGCCCGGAAATGTGAGTATCCATGTGAGCGCCATATCTCCGACGACGGACAGGTTGACCGACGACAGCCGTTTGGCAGCTCCGACGCCCATTATTGCCGTGGTCTTTGCGTGTGTAGTAGATACGGGCACGCCGAAAACCGAGCTGATGAGGAGAGAGATCGATGCCGCAATATCCGCTGAAAAGCCCTGATATTTTTCGAGCTTTACCATGTCCATTCCGACCGATTTTATGATCTTCTTGCCCCCGATAGATGTTCCGAGTCCCATCACCGCAGAGCATATGAGCATGAGCCACACGGGGATCGTAACCGTAGACGTCACTCCCTGACCGTTTATCATAAAGAGGCTGAGCAGTATGACGCCCATGAACTTTTGACCGTCCTGCGCACCGTGCATAAAGCTCATGCACGCGGCACCGAATATCTGCGCTCCGCGAAATATCCGCTCGGTCATCGAGCGCGGGACACGGCGGAACAGCAGCACGACCAGCCGGCAGACCGCAAAGCCGAGAACGAAGCCGAGAACGACCGATATTGCAAGCCCGTACACGACCTTGATCCATTCCGATCCGTTCACTCCGGACA
>CAKSEM010000151.1 GCA_934446485.1 uncultured Eubacteriales bacterium
TACTTTCGCTCGATGTTGCAATAGAAGACGATATAATTATGCTGACTACATTTATGCCCGAGCGTGCTCTCAGCTTTGAGCTGTCGGATTCGGTATGCCCGGAGGCCATCCTCGGAAACCGTCACCTCGGACCGTGGTGGATGTTCCCCGAGTTCACCGACAGCTTTAAGGGACTCACGTCGCAGACTCAGTCATTCGTAATGAAGCGCGAGGGTCTGCATTACCACGTAATGTCGCTGTGCGGTGATAACTTCCGCTGCGAGTGTGAATGCGGTTCTATGGATATTTCGTCCGGAATGTCGGGGCTTGTGCACATCAAGGGAGACTTCCTTTCGGTGTTTGCATCCGACGATCCGTTTGCGGCGGTTGACGGAAATTACAGAGCGGTCCGCGCAGCCGGTGCAATAGACACTCCTCTCCGTGATGAACGTGAGATGCCTGAGCTGTTCCGCGGCTTCGGCTGGTGCACATGGGATGCGTTCCGTAATGAGGTGACGAGCGAGAAGATATACAGTAAGCTCGATGAGTTTAAAGCGAAGGATGTTCCTGTTCGTTGGTTGATAATAGATGACGGGTGGTCACCGGTTCACGATATGATGCTCACCGGATTTAAGGCAGATGCAGAAAAGTTTCCCGAAGGGCTTCGTGCCTGCATCGACCGCATAAAGGGTGAGTACGGTGTCGGATACGTCGGTGTATGGCACGCCTTCAACGGATACTGGATGGGTGTTGACCCAGAAAGTGAGCTGTATTCCGAGTGGAGCGACTGCCTCTGCATGACGCCGAGCGGTAAATTTTTTCCTTCACTCGATGAGGATAAGGCGTATCGGTTCTGGGATGCATGGCACTCATATCTTGCCGATTGCGGTGTCGATTTCCTCAAGGTGGACAACCAGAGCTCGTGGGGACCGCGTACCGAGGGCCTGATGCCGAGTATTGAAAGCGTGCGCCATGCTCACCGTGCTATCGAACGTTCAGTATTCAAAAACTTCGGCGGCGCCGTTATAAACTGCATGGGCATGGATATGGAGAATGTGTTCTCACGTCCGGGGTCCGCTATGTCGCGCAACAGCGACGATTTCTTTCCGGGCAAGGAGAGAGGATTTACGGACCATTTGATGCAGAATGTTTACAACGCCGTATGGCACAGCCGCCTGTACTACTGCGATTTTGATATGTGGTGGTCGGATCACGAGTCTGCTGTGACGAGCGGTGTACTTCGCGCGATCAGCGGCTCTCCCATATATGTCAGCGATAAGATCGGCGCGACGAAGCCGGAATATATCATGCCCGCAATCGAGGATGACGGTACGGTAATGATGTGTGACGGTGCGGCGCAGCCCACGCTCGACTGCTTTTACGAGGACTCACGTTTCGACGGAGCACTGCAGAAGATCTGGAACCGCAGCGGAGATGCGTTTGCTGCGGCGGTATTCAATGTATCCGACGGAGATTCCGAGGGCGAATTGCGCCTTGAAACGATTCCGGGTATCGACTTTGACGCAGAATATGTTGTCTATGAATACTTTACAAAGGCGTTCAGGAGAGTATCTGTGCGCGACAGTATTCCGGTCAGACTCAAGTGCGATGATGTGTCGGTGTTTTCGATCTATCCGATAAAGACTGATGCAGACGGGGAGTACATCATGCTCGGCAGCACCGATAAATACGTTCCGATAGCATCAAAGCACAAGGCGCGCACGGCAGTAAGCGAGATAATCTGACGGCTGTAACCGATCAATTTGAAAATGCCGCCTGAACCGTATCGGTTCAGGCGGCATTTCATGTGACTTTGCTTTGCGTTAAAAACGGACACGATTTGAGGGGAAATATGAGAGTTGAACAGTATGTTATGGCTTACAGTGCGGAACAGGACAGGATCCGTGCCATCTTACCCGAGGATTGCGAATCCCTGCGACCGGTACTTCGCATAAATGCCGAGATACGTGACGGTGCGGAGGGGTATGTCGAACTGAACACCGCGGTGGTGGTGATCGGTGGAGATTCACGGGTGAGGATGCACACGGTGTGAGTACGGGGAGAACGCTTCCTGCATATCCGACCGTGCCGAAAACCGTATATGCAAAAGAAGAATTCACAGTGATAAATTCCGCGAGGATCCCATGCGATCAGGTACTGGGAGCTTATGTCGTCGTGTTTGAAAGGCAGCTTGTTGTTTATGCACACCGCAGCCTGCTGTGTTATATTGTTGACAGATATTCTCTCTTTGAACAAAGTCGGTGCAAAGCTGTGTCAAAGAAAAGACCTACAGAGCTCACTGAGCGGTGTGTCAGCGCGCCCGTGAGCCGTAGGTCTTGATTATTCCTTCGGCGACCTCGCGCTTTGAACAGCACGAATCCATCGCCTTCTTTTCTATGTATCGGTGGGCTTCGTTTTCCGTCATTTTGAGCTCATCTATCAGAACCCACTTTGCACGGTTAACGAGGCGGATCTCCTCGAGCTTTTCCTGAGCGGAAACGGTTTTGCGTTCGAGACCGCGCAGCCGCTCGCGCGTTGCGCAAAGCCATCCGATCGCCTGTGCGACCATCTGAGTGGATGTCGGTTTCGGCAGAGTCATGACGCCGTGCCTCGTGACACGCGCGTAAGTTTCGCCGTACAGCTCGCTGCGAATGAACAGTAGCGCCGCCGAACTGCTTCCGGTGCATACGTCGATTGCAAAGGTTATCCCCATATCATCAGGCAGGGGAGCATTTATCAGAACGATATCATATGAGCGTTCGAGCAACTCACGTTTAGCAGCTCCGACACTGGCAACAGTGACAGCGGGGCGACACCCTGCGTCCGTCAGGAGTCCCGTGAGTGAACCGTTGAATTTTTCGGCTGACGATACCAGAAGCACACTGTAGAGCCGTTCGCTCAGTGTCACCGGGCTCCCTCCCTTCCACAGTCGAATTTTTGCCTCTTGCCGTCAGTCGCAGTACGCCTCGATCAGAGACGCCGGCAGATGACGCCGGACGAAGTCGCTCTTGCGGGCGATGTCTGCGGCGTCGGTTAGAGTGCGCGGCAGCTCATGCAGCTCTGACAAGAGTGCGTCGTCGGCTTCAAACAGGTTGACGTCCGTCGGCGGGACATCGGGAAGGGATTCCCGCATTCCGTCGAGCACGGCGTAAATGATCAGTGCAAATGCGAGGTACGGGTTTGCGAGCGGATCGGGGGAGCGCAGCTCCGCGCGCGTGTGTTCGCCGTCGGCGGCGGGGCGGCGGATGAGCTGTGAACGGTTTTCGTTCGACCACGTTATAAACCGCGGTGCTTTGTTGCTTCCGAGCCGTTTGTATGAGTCGTCGGTTGAGTTCAGAAATACCGTCATGTCGGGGATATATCTGAGGATACCGCGTATCACGTCGTCGGTGATCGGCAGACTGCCCGTATTCGATGCGGATACATTAATATGGAGACCGTTGCCGGGCTGTCCGTCAAGCGGTTTCGGCGAAAAATCCGCTGCAAGGCCGTTTCGTGCGGCGATGGTTTCGACGACGGAGCGGAAGGTTACCGAGTCATCGGCGGCACTGAGAGGATCGGAATGGCGAAAATCTATCTCGTTCTGCCCCGGGCCCTCTTCGTGGTGTGATGCCTCGGGGTATATGCCCATCTGCTCAAGGGTCAGGCATATCTCGCGACGTACATTTTCTCCGCGATCTGCGGGAGCTATATCCATATATCCGGCACGGTCGTAGGGAATCTTTGTAGCGTCCCCGTTTTCATCGAGACGGAACAGGTAAAATTCCATTTCGGCGCCGAAACGGAATGTGATGCCGCACTCTCTTGCCGCAGACACGGCACGGCGCAGCAGTGCACGTGTGTCACATTCATACGGCGTGCCGTCGGGACGAATGATGTCGCAGAACATACGGACGACTCCGCCGTGCTCGGGACGCCACGGAAGCCGTGTCAGTGTAGACGGATTCGGACGAAGGAAGAGATCCGAGCGGACATCTCCGCCGAATCCGTCTACGGCGGAGGCATCTATGGCTATGCC
>CAKSEM010000152.1 GCA_934446485.1 uncultured Eubacteriales bacterium
GTGACGAACACCATCTCGGCGCCAACGAGAGCATTTTTGATCTCTTCAAGGTTCTCTTCAGCCGCGCGCTCACCGATCTCGGGATTCGCGCCGGCTCCGTGTCCCTTGGTGATCTTTTCGCCGATTGGAACCTTCACCGTTGCACTTGAGTGCAGAAGGGTCTGATTATCCGTGTTTATAGCGATAAAATCGACACCGCGGACGTTCGACACAATCATCCTGTTGACGGCGTTGTTTCCGCCGCCGCCGACTCCGATGACCTTTATATTTACTTTGCTCTGATAATTATCGTCAAATTCGAATGGCATCTGTCTGCCTCCCTTACACGTATGATTTTTACATCACTGTTTTTGTTCTGAGCGTCTACTTAGTAATATAATATACTAAATCCGGGATTTTTTCAAGTAGTTTTGAAAAATATTTTAGACAAAAAGTCAAATTACAGCTCAAAATGTGCAAAAATCGATAAGATCCCGTGTTTTCAAGCGATTTCGCGCGCGTAATTCATCTGCATAAATTCAGCGACTGATGTTATACATATGCATAACATCAGTCGAGCTCCAGTTTATTGTCGATGATTATACCGGTTTTCCCATCCGCCGTAAGGTCAATTCGCATCTTATTGTCCGTCTTAAACATATCGTCCTCAAGAACGCGCGCCGCCGTCAGGAGCTTCATATCAAGGCGGGATGTATCGCCGATAATGAGCTTGTACTTATCGTCACATGTCATGGAAATGTTGTAAATATCCCTAATATCGATCGCCGTGATCCTGGATGCAAGCTCAGAATCCGCAACACTTGAGAGAACATCGCGCACAGAACGGTCACAGCGGCTGTCCGAAAAAGCTATCACCCTTCCGTCTATTGCGTAGGATACCTCCGGCAGGTGCAAACGCACTACGCCCGATGTTTCTGAGGTAGATTCAACCGAGCCGAGCACACGAAGTCCCTCTGACAGCAGTTTTGCCTCACCGAATATCGAAACGGAATAATGCGGCTCGTCCTCCGTCGTATTCAAAACCACACTGTGTGGGATCTGCCTATCAATATCGACATCCCCGATATACGGACATTGCAGAGTTATTGAATCGACCACGCTGCTCTTTCTGAACGAGTACAGATTTGTGCCTTCACTGATTCCAGATGCAGCAATGATCTCATCGGGCGTATATCTTCCGCCCTCGGTCGCACTTATGTCCGTTACACGAAATACCGCTTTGTACACTGCAGCAAGGAGGGCAACAAATACTATCACGATAGCAATTCCCATTATGAGGGCACGGCGTCTCAGTGCAAATCTACGACGGCGCGATGCCTCACGCCTGACATCGCGAAATGCCCGCTTTCCCTTTGCATCGACCCTTGCCGCGGCGCGGGTATGTGCAAAGTATGATGCTCCGCCCCCGTGTGCGCCGCGCGGCACTGCCCGACTCACACGAGTCGCATCGGCTCCGCCCGATATAGGAAGGACGTATTCGCCGTTTATCGACGGAGCACGGCGATGAGGATAAGTTTGCCTATCCCGGCGAGCTGGGGCGCGACGCGCACCGCCGACTCCGACTCTGCTGCCGTCTCCGTACACAGTATTCATCATCCGTCCTCCTTTCCGTATTTTAACGTTGTTTTTCAACTCTCGGCGTGCTCCCTGACGAGCCGCTTTATATCTTCGTAAATCAGTCTGTTAGAGTCCGGCACGGCAAACCCGCGAATTCTTTTGCTCATCTCTCGCCTGGTCTCACCTCCCCGATCCGACAGAAGATCCGACACGGCTTCGATAAGCGGCAAAGCCTTGTCACCGAGCTCACGTTCCTCAATAAGGCGTGCGGCACCGGCATCTGCAAGCACCTTTGCATTCTTATACTGATGGTTCTCTGCAACATTGGGAGACGGAATAAACACCGCACACTTTCCTGCAGCCGCAAGTTCCGACACCGTTAGAGCGCCCGCACGGCAGATTATCACGTCAGCCGCAGCCATCCTTTGCGGCATATCGTATATATATTCGAAAAGCTGAAGATTCTCAAAGCGGTCCAGTCCGCGGCGTTCAAAATCGCTCCTTGCGGCATCCCATTCGATAGATCCTGTAGCATGGATATGGAGCACCTCCGGATGCTTCGATGTGTAGTCGGACATGAGCTGCAGCACAGCCTCGTTTACACGTTCCGCGCCCATGCTTCCACCGTACGACAGCAGTACGCGACTGTATTTTTCATCTATTCCGAGGACACCTCTCGCCTCCTCGCGCGAGATACACGAGAAGCTCGACGGAAGCGGATTTCCTACTCTCAGCACCCGTTCTGTACTGTGAAGAGTCTTACCGGTTGCCTCAAAATTCAGATATATCCGATCCACCCTGTCCTGCAGCATCCGAACTGCGACTCCGGCTATCGCGTTAGATTCGTGGAGCGCGCACGGTACACCCATCATAGATGCCGCCTTAACGACCGGCCATGAAACGTATCCGCCCGTACCGATAACAATGTCTGGTCGGAATTCTTTCAATATACGCTTTGCACGGTAAGGCGACACCGCAGCAAGCCACAGCGCTCTCACATTTGAAAGCGACAGTGATCTGCGTATTCCCCGCACATCTACATGCTCAAGCCTGTAGCCTGCGGCGGGCACGAGCTTGTTTTCGATCCCGCGCTTTGTCCCGACGAAGATGATCTCCGAGTCGGGTTCATTCATCTTTATTGTATCGGCAATGGCAAGTGCCGGATTCACATGTCCTCCGGTTCCGCCGCCGGTCATAATCACACGCATAAATTATCCGCCTTATTCTTATTATTTACACCTGTTTTCGTCTGTAGTATTGTCGAGATACGGACAGAATAATCCCCATCTCAGCCATAAGCATAACGAGTGACGAGCCGCCGTATGAGAAGAACGGCAGCGATATTCCCGTGTTCGGAATAATATCACATACGACCATCATATTAAGAAACGACTGAAGACCCACCTGAGTCGTAATTCCGAACACCGTGAGCATTGAAAATGTGTCGGGCGCCCGCATTGCAACTACATATCCGCGCCAGATGAATGCGACAAAGAGTGCGACGAGCAGCACTGCGCCTACGAAGCCGAGCTCCTCACACCATATGGTAAATATGAAGTCGTTGTGTGCCATAGATACATAGCTGAACTTCTGTCGACTCTCCGAGAATCCGAGTCCGAACGGACCGCCGGAACCGATCGCAAATATTCCCTGAGTCGTCTGCCAACCCTCGTTCAGGACATCAACGTCCTCGGATGTAAACGTCAGGATTCGTTTCAGGGCATACGGGTTCTTGGCGATAAAGAGTGCAACCGCCGCAATGCCCCCGACTGCGGTCGTAGCAAGAGAATACTTCACATGGCAGCCGCCGACCAGCATTACGGATATGCCGAGCAAGCCTATGATGATCGTACCTGACAGGTGTTTTTCGAGCAGTACGAGCACGCACGCAATACCGACAAAGATCATCGGATAGAGCGTATTGTATTTATATGTCTCAACGAAGCCGTTCCGCTCGCGAATCTTATCACGGTATCGGTCTATATACCACGCGAGTACCAAAACGAGCGAAACCTTCATGATCTCCGACGGCTGTATCGAGAACGACCCGATGTATATCCATCGCTTTGCCTCTCCCTCCGATGTGCCAATGACGAGCACGGCAAGGAGAAGGAGTATCGACACGCCGTAAGCCACGAACGGTCCCCAGTTTTTATAGTATCGGTACGGTACCGCAGACGCAGCGACCATAAGCACAGCGCCGATAGCCATAAAGACCAGGTGTTTTTTCAGGTAGTACAGGCTGTCGTTCCCGGTCTCGAGAAGCGCGGTCGGATAGCTTGCGCTGTACACCATAAGGGCACCGAGTCCGAGAAGAACTATGATTATCGCAAGCATGATCTTATCGACCCCGCCGTGTACGCGCTCCACCTCAGACTGCCACTCATGCTCGCGCTTTGCCTCGATCAGTCCGCGTTCCTCGCGCCGCGTC
>CAKSEM010000153.1 GCA_934446485.1 uncultured Eubacteriales bacterium
CCGGGATACAGCGGAAACATTACGATAACCGATGCTGTTACGCGCTCGGTCAACACGGTTGCTATGAAGGTTCTGCAAAGTCTGACTGTCGATAAATCGTTTGACTTTCTTAAGAATACGCTGCATATGGACAGTATGATCGACCGTCTTGAAAAGGAGGACGGGACCGTTCTTACCGACCGCGGACTTGCAGCACTCTCGCTCGGTCAGTTCAACTACGGTTTAACCGTGATGGAGATGGCGGGAGGGTACTCGATCTTCCCGAACAACGGACTCTATGAGTCGCCGAATCTGTACCTCTATGTGACTGACAGCGCAGGAAATATAGTTCTTGAGAATGAACACTACACCGAGCTGGCACTGAAGGAGTCTACCGCTAAGACCATGACGAAGATTTTGATGAACGTTATGACTAACGGTACAGGTCAGGCTGTTACGCTCAAGAGCCAAATTGATGTTGCCGGAAAGACCGGTACAACATCGTCAAACTTTGACCGCTATTTCGTCGGATATACGCCGTACTATATCGGCGCAACGTGGTTTGGGTATGAGATCAATTCGTCGCTCTTTACCGCATACGGATACACTAACCCTTCATGTCTCGTGTGGGATGAGGTTATGACAAAGCTACACCAAAAGTATATTGATGCAGCAGCAAACGGCGGAGAGCCGCTCCGACATTTTGACCTTTCGGACTCCGAGGGCTTACAGCCTGCCGAGACCGGGGAAGAGTAAAAGAGCCGCTACTACCGAATTTCCGGATACAAAAAAAGAACTCCCTAGGTGGAGTTCTTTTTTTGTATCAATGTCATACAGCATCAAAATATATAACTGTGCTGTCACCGTCGGAATTTGCGATGTTCGTCAGATCCAGCCCTGCGTGCATAAGGAGCGCGCCGGATGTCACGTCACCGGTCATGCTGTTACGGTACATACGCTTCGGTGTGAGTCCGCCCAGACGTACAACAAGGTGCGGGTGCTCCTCGCGACGCATGGTCACGACAGTGACCATGGCGCGCGACGCATCGGGAGATACAATTTCCCAGACAGCGCGGTGCGGATCGTCAAACGGGGAGACAAGGCGGTACAGTTCACCGCGCCGTATGAGCTCATAGTTTTCACTGTATTCACGAACCTGTTCGCGAACTATTTCGCGCTCGTCCTCGGTGAGGTGTCTGGGATCAAGCTCGTAACCGAACGTGCCCCACATAGCGACATTTCCCTTGGTGGCGTAGCCCGTTCTGCCGCACGCCGAGACATGTGCGCCTACCGCTGATGCCGGATAGCACATGGATGTACCGAACTGAATGTAGAGACGCTCGATCGGATCCGTGTTATCACTTGCCCATATCTGCGGCGAATAGTAAAGCATTGCGGGATCAAAACGCCCGCCGCCTCCTGAACAGTTTTCAAAGAGTATGTCGGGGAAGGTCTCTGTCAGCCGTCTCATAAGATCATACGTACCGAGGATAAATCTGTGGAAGAATTCCGTCTGCCTTTCCGGTGGGAGCTCTGCCGACGCAGCATCGGAAATGTTGCGGTTGAAGTCCCACTTGAGGTAGTCGATCTTGTTGTTTGACAGAATGTCGTACATCATATTCCAGATGTGGTCGCGCACGTCACTGCGTGAAACGTCCAGGACGTACTGCCGCCTGCCGATCATGGGTTCTCGGCCCTTTACGTGCACATGCCAGTCGGGGTGAGCGCGGAAGAGATCCGAGTCCGGTGAGATCATCTCGGGCTCAAACCATATGCCGAAGCGAAGCCCCTCGGCATTAACGCGCTCGATCAGAGAGCCGAGTCCGCCGACGAGCTTATCTTCATTAACGTACCAGTCACCGAGCGACGATTTGTCATCGTTTCTCCGCCCGAACCAACCGTCGTCCATGACGAGCATCTCAATGCCGAGTTGCTTGGCTGACTTTGCAAAATCCACAAGCTTGTCCGAATCAAAATCGAAGAACGCAGCTTCCCAACTGTTGATAAGGAGCGGACGGCGCTCGCTCTTGTACTTTCCGCGAATGAGATTATTGTTATAAAAAAGGTGGAAAATCCTGCTCATCTCACCGAGCCCGCGGTCTGTATATACCATGACCGCTTCCGGAGAGTCAAAGATATCGCCCGGGGCAAGCTGCCACTTGAAATCGGTCGGATCGATTCCCATTATGACACGTGTCGTGGAGTTGAAATCACATTCGGCAAGTGCTGTATGATTTCCCGAATATACGAGGTTCATCGCATAAACTTCACCGTGATTCTCGTCGGTGCTTTTTGATACAAGCGCCGTAAATGGATTTTGACAGTGCCCCGAGACACCGCGGCGACTCTCGATGCCCTGTACGCCGTGTGCAAGCGGCCGTCTTGCAATGTTCCTCTCTTTTGCATGGCGCCCCCAAAGGGTGATCATGTCGTAGTCCATAGACGGAAGATCCAGACAGACGCTCATTATACGCTCAAGCCAAATATCTCCCGATTCGGCGCCGTTTTTAACGCTAACGCGGCGTGTCATGACACTGCAGTTGTTGAAAACGGTGTAATAGAGCGTGACTTCCGCGCCGGTTACGCGATCCTCTGCGTAGAGTTCAAGCGTGTCAGCTTCGCTGTCTGAATTGACATATGTTGCCGGTTGTCCGTCGATGCCCGGTTTGCCTCTATATATTTTGTGCCCCTTGTAACGAATGTCAGTCGTGCTGTCGCCGTTCTGATTCCTTATTGACAGCGCTGATATCCGGAAGTCGGCAGCGCCGTTCGTTCCGTACTCCATAGGAGCGGTGTCGGGTGTGAATCCGCGTTCACCTATTACGGGATTTGCAAGGCTGAACGATGCATTCGGTGTACGGCGTTCGCGTGACGGAACGTACGTATCGGGTATCGGCGCACCGTAATAGAGGTTCAGAATGTAGCCCTCATCGTAGATTCCGATGATGTAGCTTGATGCTGAGCTGTCGAGTTTAAATGTCTTGTGTGTTTCGTCGAAGATTATCGGCATTTTTTTGGATCCTTTCCGTTTATGAAAAATCAGTTTTTGACTGCTGTAAAGAAGAGCCGCGGCATCTTGAGAAGCAGGACTCCGCTTGGACGGTATATGAAGTTATCACAGACCGCATGACGCAATTCGGATAAGAACTGCGGTATCAGCTCGTCGCTGAGTGCGTCAAGGTACGGGCGAAGTCCGCTGCCTAGATACCACGAAATTATGTCGTCAGGTGTCCTGACGGTGTGATAGTATACCGTTTCCCACATTTTTACACCGCGAAAGCGCTGTGTCAATATATCGTAGTATTCCTCAGGCATCAGACTGTGGAAAACACATATGTCTTTAAGGCTATGCCATTCTGATCCTCGATCCAGTGTATACAGGCGTTTGAGAATATGAGATCGAATTTTCCGAGATCTTGAGTCAATCCCTCAGATACGACGCATTTCTCAAAGCATATATCGGGGTGAGCGGTGGCTGCCGAGCAAAGCATATCTTCGGATGAATCAATACCTATGATTTCAGACATCGGAAACCGTTTCTTAAGGAAAGGCGTGCTGTTTCCGGGACCGCAGCCGAGATCTAATATTCGCTGCGGTTCTATTGTTCCGAGCGATGCAATCAGATCATGCGACGGCTGTGCCCGTTCGTTTGCATAATGCATATATTGCTTCGAGTTCCAGTCGGACATATTTCACCCCAACGCCAAAACTGTGTTCTGCTATTATATTATCATACTTTGCATATCGGAACAACTACCTAGCGAACTATTTTTCAAAAAATGTAGAAAGTTTTCAAACTGTATGATAAAATGATAGGGTGTAGGTATTATTTTTGTTGCCTAATGCCGTAATCACGGCGGCGTAATCCGAACGGAGATGAACTCATGCAAACTGTGGAAGAAGCGCTGAACAGATTAAGACGCTCAAAGTTCCGGTCACGTTTTCATCTGTCAAGGCGTGACGTTGAGTACATAAAAGAGCGAGGACTCGATGTAATAC
>CAKSEM010000154.1 GCA_934446485.1 uncultured Eubacteriales bacterium
CAGCTTAAAGCCTACGAACAGGAGCAGCGCTGCACAGATGAGCCGCAGTACGAACGGTACGGCGTAGTTGTTAAGAAAATTCTTGAGTATGTCGAGCATATGTGCCTCTCTTTCGATATTATTTCGTTGTTTCGAGCACTTTTATGCGGTCTCTGAGGTATGCTGCCTCCTCAAAACGCAGCTCGCGTGCCGCGCGTTCCATGTCGCGTCTGAGCTCTTCGATCTTTCTTGTGCGTGCTTCGGGAGACTTCGGAATCTCAGCAGTGGGGCGAGCCTGCTTACCGCCGCGCCGTCCCTTGCTCTGCCCGTCGCCGACCCCGATACTGATAAGGTCGCGCACCTCTTTCTTGATGCTTTGCGGGGTAATGCCATGCTCACGGTTATATTCGGTCTGGATGCGGCGGCGGCGGTCCGTCTCGTCGATAGCCGCGCGCATCGATTCCGTGATATGGTCTGCGTACATGATGACGCGTCCGTTGACGTTTCGCGCCGCGCGTCCGATCGTCTGTATGAGCGCCTGCTCACTGCGGAGAAAGCCTTCTTTATCGGCATCGAGAATTGCGACAAGCGTAACCTCCGGCAGGTCGATGCCCTCGCGCAGAAGATTGATTCCGACGAGAACATCATAGAGTCCGAGCCTGAGATCGCGTATGAGCTCTGTGCGCTCCATGGATTCGACATTGTGGTGGATATACTTTACGCGGATCTCCTGCTCCTCGAGGTATTCGGTCAAATCTTCAGCCATCTTCTTTGTGAGCGTTGTAACCAGCACCCGCTCACCGCGTTCCGTGCGAGTGCGTATCTCACCGATCAGGTCGTCCACCTGTGTGCTGACGGGGCGTACGTCGATTTCGGGATCAACGAGTCCGGTCGGTCGTATGATCTGCTCGACGACCTGCTCCGAATGTGAGATGTCGAATTCAGACGGGGTTGCCGAGGCGAGGATCACCTGACCAAGTTTTGATTCGAATTCGTCAAAGTTCAGCGGGCGGTTGTCGTAGGCTGAGGGTAGGCGGAATCCGTACTCTACGAGGTTGCGCTTGCGGGCAAGATCTCCTCCGCCCATGCCGCGAACCTGCGGCAGGGTGACGTGGCTTTCATCCACGAACATGAGATAGTCGCGCGGAAAGTAGTCAAGGAGCGTATACGGGGTCGAGCCTGCGGGACGCCCGGCAAATATGCGGGAGTAGTTTTCGATTCCCGAGCAGTAGCCGATCTCGCGGATCATTTCGATATCGTACCGCGTTCTCTCTTCAATCCGCTGGGCTTCAATCAGCTTGTTCTGCGAACGGAACCACTCGACACGGTCTGCCATCTCCGACTCGATCTCCGCAATGGCACGTTCCTTGTATTCGTGATCGATCACATAATGTGTCGCAGGGTAGATTGCGACATAGTTTACTTCTTCAATAACGCCGCCCGTGACAGGGTTTATCTCCGATACGCGTTCCACCTCATCACCGAAAAATTCGACTCTGATCGCGCGCTCTGTGTAACCCGAGGGGAAGACCTCGAGCGTATCGCCGCGTAGGCGGAAATTATTCCGCACAAGGCTCATGTCGTTGCGTTCGTAGTTGACATCAACGAGGCGTGCGGCAAGCTCATCGCGTGAGATTTCAAGCCCCGGTCTGACGCCGACGACCTGACGGCGGTACTCTTCCGGTGATCCGAGAGAATAGATGCAGGACACGCTCGCGACGATTATAACGTCGCGTCGCTCAAACAGCGCGGACGTTGCGCTGTGACGCAGTTTGTCGATTTCGTCGTTTATTGATGAGTCCTTCTCGATGTACATATCACGCCCCGGAACGTATGCTTCCGGCTGATAGTAGTCGTAGTAAGACACAAAATACTCCACAGCATTCTCGGGGAAGAATTCCCGAAATTCCGAGCAAAGCTGTGCGGCGAGAGTTTTATTGTGGGCGAGTACCAGTGTGGGACGGTTCATTCTGGCTATGATGTTCGCCATAGTGAACGTCTTTCCCGAGCCTGTTACTCCCATGAGCACCTGCGAATGCATACCTTTTCTCAATCCGTCGCACAGTCGGTTAATGGCCTGAGGTTGATCTCCGGTGGGCTGATATTCCGAAACTAATTTGAAGTGGTCCATTACGTTTTCTCCTTTCAGAATTCCGCGGGACGTCAATCAAATGTGATGTCCTCCGGGCTGCCGTCGATCATGTAGTGTCTGAATGTGTTTATATCGTCTGCCGTAAAACCGAGGCTCTTGAGCCAGAGAGCTATACGGTCGCGCAGCACAGATGCCTCGGATATGGCATCTGCCGAGTCGCAAAGCCACCCGTAAGTCCATTCGCCGCGGTTCGATCTGAGACGTCCGCATTCGGTGTCGGCAAAATCGGAAAGCTTATAGTCGAGATCTATGTCCGATTGAGATACGCCGAGCAGCGCCTCAATGATATAGGCACACGTGCCGGTGCGATCGCCTCCTGCGGCGCAGTGAAAGTACAGCGGAAGGCGATCGCGCGCGGCATCGAATATGAATCGGAAGATCTCACGCCACACATCTCCGTCGTCAAGTTTATACCACTGGCATCGCTCGGGACGGCAGCAGCGGATATCGTCTCCGAGCGGAGAATCGGTGTCGGGAGATTCCTCAGCGCCTCTCAGATTGAGCTCTGCTCTCACTCCGCACTGCTCTACGAGAACCTCACGTGCCGTTGTCGGATCCGAGATCAGTCCGCCGCGAAAGAGCCTGCCGTAACGTATCATGCCGCCGTCGCAGCTCCAGCCGCCGAGATCGCGCACGTTTGATGCGCCGTCGCCGCAGTCGATCAGGCGGATCTTACCTGTCGGTCGCAGCAAACCGAAGTCCGTTATCTCACTGCCGTCGGTCACTGTATATTCGCTGACGTATCCCGGAGTGAGGTTCTTGATTCCCGTCTCGCTGCCCGATGTATCAATGCTGTAGAAAATATGGGTATATCGGTCGTGCACCGTGAGTCGCCCTCCGTCGGTCGGAACCGTTATGCCGAGCGGTTTTGACCTGTCACAGCCGTCATCCCGGTTAAAATACTTTGTGACGAGTGACGTTTCGCGATCCTTGGGGTCATATCGGACCTCAGACAGAAAATCGGCGACCGCAGGCGAGGCTGCGGGGTATTCTCTTATTTTGATATTCCTCAGATGCGACAGGTCTATGTGTTCGGGCTCTCCGTCGATCATGTACCGTCTGAAACTGTCTATCTCATCCTCCGTAAAGCCGAGCCCCGTGACCCAAAGCGCTACACGGTCGCGCAGCGAGGGTGCCGACGGCAACTCTTCGTAAAGCTCAAACATCAATGCTCCCCAAGCATCGCGTGTGTTCCGAAGACGCATGGCATCGGACGTTTTGAAGCTCGTCAGCTCATAGTCAATGTCAATGTCGGAGCGCGACACGCCGAGAAGTGCCTCTATGATACAGGCGCACGTGCCGGTGCGGTCGGCACCGCCCGCGCAGTGGAAGTAGAGCGGCTTTTCATCCCGGGCACAGTCGAAAATGAATCTCAATAGGAGACGCCATATATCGGGTCTTGAGACGGAGTAAAACTGATGCTCCGGCGGAAAGCAAAAATCAATATCATGTCCGAGGACGGAGTGATCCCAAGTCACCTCGTCGGCGCCGCGCAGATCGAGTTCTGCAGCTACGCCGCACTGTCCGACGAGTACATCTCTTGCGTCTTCGGTGATCTCCGAACCGCGGAAAAGTTTGCCGTAGCGTACCGTACCGCCGTCGCATTTCCACCCTCCGAGGTCGCGTACATTTGATGCGGAGTCTCCGCAGTCGATCATTCTCAGCGCTCCCTCAGGCATAAGGTGACCGGCGGCGACCTCCGTGCCGTCCCGTGTTACAGTGTATTCGCTCCGAACGTTAGGCGTCAGATTCCGGAATGTGAAATCCCCGTCGGCGATCTGCCGTCGGTATTCGATTCCGCTGCCGCCGTCACGCACGGTCAGAAGC
>CAKSEM010000155.1 GCA_934446485.1 uncultured Eubacteriales bacterium
GAGCACCGCACCGGACAGGCTACGGCTGCAGCACAGAACATCGGCACAAACGGCAGCCTCTGCAAGAAATTCAGTGTTGTATTGTACAGAAAAATATTGAGGCAGGTGCGCCACAGTACGGGAAATCTCCAAAATTACGGAATCGCCGCGTCTGCCTATGCGGTCAGCGTCTGAGGTGATAAGCAGGGCGTGTTCCTTATATTCGGAGACGAATGACAGTACGGCATGCTCTTCTGCTATCTCATACGGCTCGGACGACGCCGAAAAGCCGCCGTCAGCGACTGACGGACGGCGAATCGCAAACTCTGACAATTCCGATGCGCTGAGCGTGAGTACATCGGCGTTTCTGTCATATTTCAATGCACACACCTCCGAATGCAGTTTTGCCGTAAACCGACATAACACAGGACTTTTTGAGTTACAGCCGATGCCTGCGCGATGCTATGCATTGGCTCGATTGTAGATTTCGGTGGATACCCCGCTCACAGAGCGGGGTATCCACCATTATTATACCACCAAATTTCCGTTCTTTCAACGGATATCGATGATTTTATTGACTGTCGTTGACCGAACGGTTATACTCTCCGGCAAGCCGTTCCCACGTTGCTTTATCTACGCGTCCGGTTTCGGGAAGCCCCGTTATCCTTTGAAACTCCTTTACCGCTTCGACGGTCTCTTTGCCGTATCTTCCGCTCATCGGAACGTGAGGAAGATCGTAGTACATGGAAATCCCGCCGAGCATCAATTGAAGAATCGATACTGCCTCACCGATGTCGCCTAAACCGAGCGAATAATCGGGAGTGCTCGGAAACGGATAGATACCCATGTCATGACCGCGCCGCAGCTCTTCACTCCTTTTGCCGAGCGCCTGATGTGTGCCGTAATCGTAAACACCGCTGTCCGGCAGACCGAATTCCTTTTGAACCGCACGTACTGCATCCTCGGTCGCCTGATCAAATATACCGTTCACTGCTACTGTGCTCTCGGGTATCCCGTCGGCAAGACCCACACGCCGCAGCATTTCCTGAAGAGCTCTGACACGCTCGCTCTCATTACCGAAATCAATAAATCTTCCGCTCATATAATGCCTCCGTCAAACATCTTCTTCTCCCCTTGACAGTTCACCCGAAAACTGCCCCTCTCTGCCCTCTCGGCTCTGTTTCAGTTCGAGATACCGTTCAACTACGGAATTCCATGTAACGGCTCCCACCCGCCCGTTTACAGTCGGAAGACCGAAAAGCCTTTGGTACGTTTTGACGGCGTTTTCCGTTGCAGTGCCGAACACTCCGTCTACCGTCAGCTTCGGTATTTCGGTATAAGTATTCGATATATAGTTGAGCAGTTCCTGAATAAACGCAACATCGTCACCCGAGAAGCCGTAGCGCAGAGGATATCCCGGATACGGCAGCAGCCCTGACGGGAGCAGTCCTGACGGAAGCGTCTCCAAAATTCCGCGATACGCAGAATACAGGCGCTCCCACATGGGGAGCGTAACGGTGCCGGTTGGCGTAAGACCGTACTCTCTTTGGAAGCTTTCAACTGCGCTCTGTGTAGCCGGGCCGAATATTCCGTCAACGATAACTGACGGGATCGCCTCGTTGAAGGCGGAGACATAGTTCAGGTAATACTGCAGTTCCCGCACACCGCCTCCGGTGTCGCCGGGCTTCAGCTCACTTTCGCTCACATACTGAATGTCTTCCGTCGGAATTCCTTCGGAATTGAGCTCAGATACTCGCTTTACGGCATTATATATTGCCTCAATTCGATACCATGTGCCGCGTCCGACTATTCCGTCATCTTCAAGCGAGAATATCCTCTGGAATTCGCGTATCGCCTGCTCGGTATTTGAATCAAATACGCCGTCGGTGCGCAAAATTTTCGGTATCGCCGGATAATTGCGCGAAATACGGTTGAGCCGACGCTGAATTATAGCAACTTCATTTCCCGTTGAGCCGAACCTGACAGGTGTTCCCGGGTAGCTTTCGCTCTGTCCTTCTATAGGAGCGCCGGTGACTATATCTATATCATTTCCGTAATAGTTTGTTAGAATCTCATACGGCGTCCGTCCCTGATTCGCAAGAGCAACACTTCCCCATTGCGAAAGTCCCTCACACTGAACTCTGACACCGTCGCAATATGTCGCAAATAACGGTTCAACCGCCCCCTGGCGGCTTATATATTCATTGAATATATCGTCTACCGTCTGTGATATGTTTTCAAAGATTTCCCGCCCATTTACAAATGACTGATCGTTCGCAGTCGAGTTAGTTATGTCAAAATCGTAACCGCGACTTCTGTAATACTCTGTATATATCCGATTGAGAGCAAAGCTGATCTGCGCCAAGATGTTGGCACGGATCGCACTCTCGGGCCATGTCGGGTATATCTCGCTTGATGCTACATTTTTTATGTAATCCGCAAAACTTACGGTCACATTCGGCGCGTCTGACGATGCCGGTCCCAAATGAACGGTTATATACTCCGGTATATACGGCAAAAGACCTCCGTTGTTCATCGACTCACCTCCCCGTCATTCTGTCCTTCCTCAGCCGAAAGCATTCCGAATCCGTTTCTCTCATTGTATCTGATCTCCGGCGGATGTGCCGAGTTTCTGTCAGCTTCCGTTAAAGGCACCATCTCAACCGTCTGCACCGATGTGATACCGTCGAAAACAGGTACACCGATATTTTCAACTGTATAATAGCCATCCTTCAGCGAAATGATGTTGTATTCGGAGTAGACGGGACCGCGTTCTTCGGGTGTCAGCGACGCTGCCGAAGAAGGTGTCGGCAGATCAACGTAATCAGTCATGCCGCTCGAATCTGTCCTGAGCATATAAACGGGAGAGGCAATACCGTCAGTGTACGGGCGGATCAAAACCGTTCCTCCTTCAATCGGAATTGCGCCGCGCGCCGCCCTGAGCTTCACGATAAGCCGTCCCACTCCGCTGTTTGCTCCGTCAGCCATAGTTGATACCTCCGTTTTGACACTGCATGGAGCCAATGTCGATTATATATTCTGCAAATACATAATATGCTCCGCTGCCTGTACCTGACAATATATTGCCTCAATGTCGACTACTGAGTCATACGATCCTGCAATAAATCTCAGAGTCATTTGTCCGGAAACCCGCAATATAACAATGATAAAACGGGTGTCGAAAAATTCCGACACCCGTTACGGTCATATTTACTTTTTGACGCGAGCCTTGAGTGACTTGATCTTAACTCCCTGATTCTTGAAATTGCGCTCGTATTCAGTCTCGACATTGTCGCGCGAGAATTGCGGATCCGAATCAACATCGCGAGTCCATGCAATAATCTCAAACGGCCCTGCTGCAACCGATTCCATAGAATAATCAAAGAATCCGTCGTTGTCGGTCTTCATAACGAACTGCCCGTCCGGAGTGAGCACCCGCGCATATTCAATGAGACGTTCGCTGTATGTCAGACGGCGTGATTCGTACCCCTTTTTCGGCCATGGATCACTGAAATTGGCAAATACCGTATCGATAGAGGATTCCGGGAAGAGCGGTACTATGATACGTGCATCGCCTCTGAGAAATCGCACATTGCCGCGCATATCGAGAGGGATCTCGCAGCGCTCTCCGTCATAGGCAGCACCGTCTGCACCGATCCATCTGCCGTGAGGGTCAAGTGAGCCGAGACCGCGTGCGTACGCGTACTTCTCCGCAGCAGCCAAGATGACATCGTCTACCCGTTCGAGGGCTATGTAATTAAAATCCGGTGCCTGCATTGACATTCCGCATACAAAATCACCTTTACCGCATCCGATTTCGAGTCTCAGCGGTGCATTGAATGCATATATGCCGTCATTGAGAAAAGGCAGCATTTCCGGCGTTAGAAAGAGCGCATCAAGATTGCATCTGCGTCTGTCGCCGTTCTTTTTTTTTCTCAT
>CAKSEM010000156.1 GCA_934446485.1 uncultured Eubacteriales bacterium
CGTTGAGGGTGCTCCGAAGGCTGTCAAGGAGGGCGCAAGCAAGGAGGACGCTGAGTCCATCAAGGCTAAGCTCGAAGAGGCAGGCGCTTCTGTCGAGATTAAGTAATTTCGACACTTTTACATTGAGTGCCGCACCGTATCACGGTGCGGCACTTTTTGTTCTTTGAAACCATCGGCAGTGTCGGCAAAGGTATTCTGTGAAAAGCTTTAGCTTGAATGATCAAGCGGAGCGGGCGGAGTGTAGTGGCCCGGCAAATTTTCAGCACTTGACAGCGGTGGCTGATGTGCGATTGCAGTCGGTTGAGCGCTTGATGCAAGTGAAGAAAGCTTTGGTGCATTGTTAGACGGCGGCAGGTAAAAGGGGCTCTTTCGCTGGAATTAAAAGACCTGAGAGCGATTGATGTCAGTGAAATCTGATTAACACATGTTATATGAGAGATTTGAGCGCTTACAAATGAAATAGTTTGAAATAGTCTGAAAAAATATTGCGAAAAGTGCTTGACATTGATCAAATGTGATGGTATAATCAAATCAAACAGAGGAGAACGTGATATGCGAGGTGATAAATTTGCTGTTTGAAGAACGAGCTTCAAAGATAACATCGTTTATTAACAGGGCGGGTGCGGCTACGGTCGCTGAGCTTGCCCGCGCGGCGGGGACGAGCGAATCTACGGTTCGGAGAGATATAATCGAGCTTGATCGCCGCGGGGCTCTGCGCAAGGTATACGGCGGTGCCGTCAAAATATCCGGCGGTGTTACCACCGGTGAATACGATGTTCAAACTAAGTCAAGTATTATGAGAGAAGAAAAGCTCCGCATAGCACGTTACGCTGCAGCGACTATCCACAGCGACGATCTGGTGTACATTGATGCGGGAACTACGACCGAACTTATGATACCGTATATCGATGCTCCCGGTGCGGTGTTCGTTACAAACGGAATAGCACACGCCAAACTGCTGACTCAGGCGGGATACACAGTTTACATGACGGGCGGAAGGTTGAAGCTTACGACCGAGGCTATAGTAGGCCACGATGCCGTAATGTCGCTTGCGAGATATAACTTTTCAAAATGCTTTATGGGAACGAACGGAATCGACACCGTGCGTGGATATACGACTCCCGATGTGGATGAGGCTCTCGTCAAGGAGGCTGCCGTGGCAAGGTCTTATGTGGCATATGTGCTGGCCGACTCGGGAAAGTTCGGTATCGTATCTTCTGTAACGTTTTCGCCGATAGATAAGGCACTTATCGTGACAGACAGTCAGCCGACGGGTGACTTTGCCGAGCGGACGGTAGTCAAGGTTGTGGAATGAGGTGAAAGTATGGTATATACCGTTACGTTGAATCCGGCAATAGATTACATTATGCATATCGGGAAACTTGAGCGAGGCTCGACCAACCGATCAGAGCAGGAGGAGATATACTTCGGCGGCAAGGGAATAAATGTTTCGGCAGTCCTGTCGGAGCTTGGGATCCGTTCTACGGCGCTCGGCTTCATAGGCGGATTTACGGGAGAAGCGCTTGCAGCTGCTGTCAGAGCAAAGGGGATAGATGCGGACTTTATCCGTTTGAACGGCGGATGCACCAGAATCAATATTAAATTGAAGAGCGGAGCGGAAACCGAGATCAACGCCAAGGGACCCGATATCGGCAGCGGCGACGTCGATATATTGATGAATAAACTCGATCGGCTGAATGACGGCGACGTGCTGGTTCTTGCCGGAAGCGTGCCGGGATCGGTGCCGTGCGATATATACGAGCGCATACTTGAGCGTGTTTCACCGCGAGGCGTGCGTACTGTGGTAGACGCTGAGGGTGAGCTGCTGCGCCGTGTGCTGAAATTCGGTCCGTATCTGATAAAACCAAACCGCGCGGAGCTTGCAGGCCTTATTTCGTCGCCGGTTGATACCGAAGACGAGGTGATACGAGGTGCGATGAAGCTTTGTGATATGGGAGCGCGTAATGTGCTCGTGTCGCTCGGCGGTGACGGCGCGATTTTGATAGACGAGACCGGTGGTGTCCATATCAGAAGTGCACATCACGGACGATTGGTGAACAGCGTGGGGGCTGGTGACTCGATGGTAGCGGGCTTTATTGCCGGGATGGCTATGCGCGGCGATTTTGAATATGCACTTGAGCTCGGAAGTGCCGCAGGCAGTGCGACCGCGTTTTCGGCGGGTCTCGCAGACAAAAAAACTATTATGGCTTTGATGCCAAAAACGTAAGAAGGAGAAAATACCATGAAGATCAGAGATTTGCTGAATTTGAAAGCAATCGTTTTGGATGCCGGGGTAAAGAGCCGCGACGGTGCGATCGATTTTCTCGTCGGTCTGCACGAAAAGTGCGGCAATATCACGGATGCCGCAGGTTTCCGCGAGGCGATCATGCGCCGCGAATCAGAGAGCACGACCGCTGTCGGTGAGGGAATTGCGATACCTCACGCAAAGAGCGGACTCGTTGCGATGCCGGGTGTTGCGGCAATAACCGTAACCGGCGGTGTCAATTACGGTGCACCTGACGGTAAGCCGTCGGATATCATTTTTATGATTGCGGCACCGCTTGACGGGGATCTTCACCTTGAAGTGCTCTCGCGTCTCATGACGCTCCTTATGGATGATGCAGTACGTTCCGGATTGCGCTCGGCAAAGTCGGCTGAAGAGTTCCTTTCCGTTATTGACCGCGCCGAGAGCGAGAGATTTGACGACGTATCGCCGACGAAAAACGGGAACGGATACCGTGTCCTCGCGGTTACGGCATGCCCGACGGGCATTGCTCACACATATATGGCAGCGGAGGCTCTTGAACGTGCAGGAGAGCGGCTCGGAATTCCGCTGAAGGCTGAAACGAACGGTTCGGCTGGAGCGAAAAACGTTCTGACTGACGAAGAGATAGCCGCGTGCGACGGAATCATAATTGCTGCCGACAAAAGCGTTGAGATGAGTCGCTTCGACGGTAAGGTGCTCATATCCGTGCCGGTTTCCGAGGGAATCCACAAGCCCGAGGAGCTGATAAAACGGATAGAGAACGGGGATGCTCCCGTATACAGGCATACCGGTGAGGTAAAGCACTCGGATGCTGTCGGCGGCGAGAGCTTCGGCAGAAAGATCTACAAGCATCTGATGAACGGTGTTTCACATATGCTTCCGTTCGTCGTTGCCGGAGGCATACTGATAGCGCTTGCATTCCTCATTGACACCGTATGCGGTGTCGACCCGAAGGAGGCGGGATCCGCTTTCGGTACCGTGACGCCGGTGGCATCGTGGCTCAAGAATATCGGCGGATACGCATTTAACTTCATGATACCCGTACTTGCCGGATTCATAGCGATGAGTATAGCCGATCGCCCCGGGTTGCTCGTCGGTATTGTAGGAGGAGTTCTTGCAACGAACGGCGCTACGTTCACGGATCCTGCGGCGGTTTCAACCACGCCGTCCGGTTTCCTTGGCGCGCTCCTTGCAGGATTCGTTGCCGGATATCTTATGCTTCTTGTAGAACGCCTCTGCGACCGACTTCCGCGTGCGCTTGAGGGAATAAAACCCGTGCTCATCTATCCTCTTGCAGGCATCGGTATCGTCGGAGTGATGATGTGTGCCGTAAACCCTGTTATGGGAATCATAAACAGTGCTATGAATGACGGCCTCACATGGCTCAGCTATCACGACCTCGACATTCTGCTCGGCGCTATAGTTGCCGGAATGATGGCGATCGATATGGGCGGTCCGTTCAACAAGACTGCTTACGTTTTCGGCACCGCGATGCTGACTCAGGCATCGTCCATGGCTGATCCGAATGTCGCTTATAAGATCATGGCTGCGGTTATGATCGGAGGCATGGTTCCGCCGATCGCAATAGCGCTTTCGACCTCACTATTTAAGAACCGTTGGACTGCCGAGGAACGGAAGAACGGTGT
>CAKSEM010000157.1 GCA_934446485.1 uncultured Eubacteriales bacterium
ATTCCTTTGGAATGACAAGATATCGGAATCCATCTCACGTCAGGATCTTGAACGTGTATGGAATGAGTCCGTTGCAACTCCCGTTGAGGCTGCGTCATCAGGAGAGATCGACGACATTATCTCCGAGTCTGAGACCAGACAGCGTGTCGGTGCCGCTCTGTCCATGCTTTCGTCAAAGAGTACGTTCAAGTCCTCGCGCAAGCACATGAATATGCCTCTGTGAGAGTCAATTATCTGAAAGGACATAAATGATGAACAGTATAAATCTTTTGGCAGAGGTCGACATGAACTCTGTTCTTAACAACGGAATGTCAGTGCCTGAGCGTTTGCTCGACGGCGGCAGGATGATCCTCCTCGGTATGGCAGCCGTGTTTGCCGTGCTATTTATCATCTGGTTTCTCCTGACCGTTTTCCGCTTCTTCGTGTATGATATTCCCAAAATGCGTGCAGGGAAGAGCGATGCCGCAACGCCGAACGGCGGATCTTCGGCAGGCGGTTCGGTGTCTGCGTGTGCTGCGGTTGCTCCGGAAGCTGATGACGGTCGCCTGATCGCCGTTATTACCGCTGCTGTTGCCGCGCTGCGTGCTGAGGAGAGCGAAGATGCTCTTCCGTTTAAGGTAGTTTCGTTCAGCCGTCGAAATCAGGGCAGACCCTGGAACAGATAAAGACCGGCTGCAAGAAAAATTTTCACAACTATATTCTCTATCTGAAAGGTTTGGTAATATCAAATGAAGCATTATAGCGTAACTGTAAACGGCGTGACATATGACGTAACGGTTGAGGAGACTTCGGGTGCAGCTGTAGCGGCGGCACCGGTAGCTGCAGCACCTGCAGCGGCTCCCGCACCAGCACCTGCAGCGGCTCCCGCACCAGCACCTGCAGCACCTGCAGCGCCCACTGCACCCGCGCCGGCGCCGGCAGCTTCTGCTGCAGGCGGTGAATCTGTTAAGGCTCCGATGCCCGGCACAATACTTCGCATGAACGTTAAGGTCGGGGATCATGTTGAAAAGGACTCACTCGTGTGCATACTTGAGGCGATGAAGATGGAAAACGAGATATTCTCACCTGTCAGCGGCACTGTAACCGCCGTCAATGCATCTCAGGGAGCTACCGTAGCTACCGGCGATCCCATCGTGACACTTGCGTGACACATAACTTAATGACTGGAGCTTTATAACGTGGAATTCATTACTAACTTTTTTAGCTCAACGGGTATTGCACAGTTTATCAGCGAGCCCGTACTGATGGTGAAGACGCTGATCATGTATCTGATCGTCGGCGTTCTCTTCTATCTTGCAGTGGTCAAGGGATTTGAGCCGCTGCTCCTTCTTCCGATAGCATTCGGAATGCTGCTTGCAAATCTTCCCGGTGCGAATCTGTTCCACATGGAGGAATTTTTTCTCGTCGATCATATCGATATCGGAAAGATAGTCGCCGAAGGTTCGCTTATCGACTTCCTGTACCTCGGAGTCAAGCTCGGTATTTATCCGTCGCTCATATTCCTCGGCGTCGGTGCTATGACCGACTTTTCACCTCTCATTGCAAATCCGAAGTCCCTCTTCCTCGGGGCAGCGGCACAGCTTGGAGTTTTCGTCGCTTATGCGGGGGCGATCATCATAGGATTTGTTCCGAAGGCTGCTGCAGCAATCGGTATCATCGGCGGTGCCGACGGGCCTACCGCTATCCTTGTAACTAAGATTCTGGCTCCTACACTCCTTGGTGCTATCGCCATTGCGGCGTACAGCTACATGGCGCTGATCCCAATGATACAGCCGCCGCTCATGAAGCTCCTTACGACGAAGAAGGAGAGAGCGGTAGTTATGACGACGCTCAGACCGGTGTCTAAAATTGAAAAGGTCGCTTTTCCGGCTATCGTTACGCTCATCGTAGTAATGATCGTCCCTGATGCAGCACCGCTCGTCGGCTTTCTAATGCTCGGAAATATGTTCAATGTTTCGGGCGTTACCGACAGACTCTCAAAAACCGCGCAGAATGAGCTTATCAACATCGTTACGATCTTCCTCGGTGTTTCGGTCGGTGCGACTGCAAATGCCGAAAACTTCCTTTCGCCGACGACCCTTTACATCATATGCCTCGGTCTCCTTGCATTTATGATATCGACCTGCGGCGGCCTTATCGGCGGCAAGATCATGTATGTTCTGACGAAAGGCAAGATCAATCCTCTCATCGGCTCTGCGGGCGTATCTGCGGTTCCGATGGCAGCGCGTGTCTCACAGATCGTCGGACAGCGCGAGAATCCGTCAAATTTCCTGCTCATGCACGCAATGGGACCGAATGTGGCGGGAGTTATCGGTTCCGCAGTTGCTGCGGGTGTGTTCCTTTCACTTTTTAAGTGATCTATACTATTATACTGCGGGTCGGTACGCCTATGGTGCGTAAATTCAATCCGAACCTGCGTCTCTGGTGATATATGTCTAAAGTTAAGATAACCGAAACTGTGCTCCGCGATGCGCACCAGTCGCTTATTGCGACCAGAATGACGACGGAGGAGATGCTTCCGATTCTGTCTGAGCTGGATAAGGTGGGCTACCATTCGCTCGAGGCTTGGGGCGGTGCAACATTTGATTCTTGCCTCAGATTTTTGAATGAAGATCCGTGGGAGCGTCTGCGTAAGATACGTGCAGAGGTTAAGAATACAAAGCTACAGATGCTCTTCCGCGGGCAGAACATTCTCGGATACAGGCACTACGCCGACGATGTTGTCGAATATTTTGTGCAGAAATCGATAGCTAACGGCATCGACATTCTCAGAATTTTCGATGCGCTGAATGATTCTCGCAATCTGAAGTGCGCAATTGATGCCGCACGTCGCGAAGGCGGGCACGTTCAGGCGGCAATCAGCTATACTTTGAGCCCGGTTCACTCAAATGAGGCATTTGCAAAGTACGCGCACGAGCTTGAGGAGATGGGTGCCGACTCGATCTGCATTAAGGATATGGCAGGGCTTCTAACTCCGTATGCAGCATACGATCTGGTCAGGGCTGTAAAAGAGAGCGTGTCGATCCCCGTGCAGCTGCATACGCACTGCACGACAGGGCTTGCATCCATGACGCTTCTGAAGGCTGTTGAAGCGGGAGTGGATATCATTGATACTGCGATATCTCCGCTCGCCGGCGGTACATCACAGCCGGCTACCGAGGCTCTTGTAGCAACTCTTGCGGGCACGGAATATGACACAGGACTCGATATGGAGACGCTCGGGAATATTGCATCGTACTTTGCTCCGCTCAGAGAGAAGTACATCGAATCCGGACTTCTCGACCCTAAGATGCTGAAGATCGATGTCAAGGGGCTTCTTTATCAGGTCCCCGGCGGGATGCTTTCAAACCTTGTTTCACAACTTAAGGCTCAGGGCAAGAGCGAATGCCTCGATGAGGTTCTCGCTGAGGTTCCGCGTGTGCGTGAGGACGCAGGGTATCCGCCGCTTGTAACTCCGACATCACAGATTGTCGGTACACAGGCAGTGCTCAATGTCATCACCGGTGAGCGCTACAAGATGGTCTCTAAGGAATTCAAGGGGCTCGTTCGCGGTGAGTACGGCAAGACGCCGGTTGCAATTTCGCCTGAGTTCAGGCATCGGATCATCGGAGATGCCGAGCCTATCGACGGACGTCCGGCCGATGCACTGAAGCCTGAGCTTGACCGACTGCGCGGTGAGATCGGCCCGTATCTCGAACAGGATGAGGATGTGCTTTCGTACGCACTCTTTGACTCTGTTGCGCTGAAATTTTTTGAATACCGCAAGGCTAAGAAGTACGGCGTTGATGCCGACCATGCCGATGCAGCAAATAAGGTACACAGCGTCTGATCCGGCGTGATG
>CAKSEM010000158.1 GCA_934446485.1 uncultured Eubacteriales bacterium
CACCCGCATAATTCAGGGTAAAGCCGTTCAGATCGAGCACCGCTTCCGTCTCGCCGGAGAGTGTCAGCGGTTCGGTGAGGGTAAGGTCCTGCTTGAGCGTGACCGTTTGATTTCGGCTGCTGTGCAGCTCACGCGTCAGCTCCTCCGCCGTCGTGACCTCGGTGCGCGGTGTCTCCACATTGGCGACACTGACGCGCACCGTCGCCGTGCAGACCGCACCGCAGATCCGTCTTCTCCAGAACAACGACACCATGATGAGCGAGAAGATACAGACGGTCATCATGAACACCGTACCGCTGTGGAAGAGCCAGATGGTGCTTGCACTCGGCATAGCGCACTCGGCAGATGCACTCGAAGCACAGAGAAGCGTCACAGACATGACAAACGAGCTTCTGCGCCGCAATGCATCAACTCTGCACCAGGCAACGACCGACATCGCACGCGAATCCGAGCGCGGCGTCGTTGACATAGAGACTCTCACCGAGACGAACCGCGAGCTCATCGCGACGCTCGATGAAGTAAAGACCATCCAGTCCGAAGCCGGCGAGCGGCGCCGCGAAGCGGAGCTCGAGCTTCACAGGATCGAAAGCGAACTCAAAAATAAACTACTGGAGATCGATAAGCCTTATGAAAACAAGAACGATGACAAAAACGAAGGCTGAGAGACGCCTTTCTCTCGCGGCGCTGCTTCTGACCGCGATCACAATCCTTGCCATGCTGTCCGCCTCGGTGCACGCGTATCCGTCGCCCGACGGGTATGTGAGCGACTCTGCCGGCATACTTGACGAAGATACGATAAAGACCATTCGTGACACATCGGACGCACTGTTCACTTCGCGCGGCGCGCGTATCGCGGTCTGCACGGTAAACAGCACCGATTCCGAGTCCGTCCGTGATTACGCGGCAGGCGTTTTCAAGGATTGGAACGTCGGCAACGGGGTACTGCTGCTGCTCGTCAAATACCCGGAGGGCTCGGACAGCACCGACACCTTCTACGCTGTACAGAGTAACTCCGTCTCAGATACACTGACGAACACCAAGCTCTCCGAAATACTGAACACCTGCCTTGAGAGCAGCTTTGCAGCCGGGAACTTTGCCGAGGGAACGACGACGACCGTCAAGGCACTGTCAGACTTTCTATCGCAGAATCTCCCGGAAAACTTCGGTAAGAAGAGCTCGTCCGGTATGCCCGCATGGCTGTCTGTGTTTCTGAAAGTCATCGTTGTAATCGCGGTGCTCCTCATTGCAGGATACATAGCACTCGTCATACTCGAACGCCGCGCCGCCGAGCGCCGACGCCTCTATCTTGAGGATCGCCGACGCCGCATGGCACGCGACGGTCACGCCGGATACCGTCCGATGCAGCAGGGCGCAGGACGCCCGAATCAGCGCCCGACGGGATACGGAAACCAAGGCTACGGCAGAGACGGATACGGCGGACAGGAGTACGGAAGACCGGGCTACGGAAATCCAAGCGGCGGCAACCGCCGCACTTCACGCGGATATGAGTCAGCAGCTTACCCGGAGGACTACGATACGCAGGGCTACGGAACCCATCCGACTCAGCCCGCACGCAGAGAACCGCGCGGCAATGCACATCATGGCTACGGCGATACCGGTTACGGACACACGCAGAGCAGCGACGGCGGGTACGGCTACGACAGCTACGGACGTGCTCCGTCGAGAGCAAGGCGCACCGTAGATACATCGCGTTACGGCGATGAGCGGGACGACCGATACGATCCGCAGACCGCCGCAACTGTACAGATAAACACAGCGGACATACGCGCCGCACGGGCATCGGGCTCACGCCGCGACGGCAGACGCACATCCCGCGACGGCTACGACGACTACGACCGCTACGACAGATAACATAGAGACGGGAAAGGACTTACATGGCAGCTATCGCAGCGAGGGATCTCGCATACCGAATAGGAGTGAAAACTATCCTCGAGAATGTCACGTTCTCTCTTGAGGACGGAGCAAGACTCGGCATCGTCGGGGTGAACGGAAGCGGCAAATCGACGCTCCTTCGCATCCTCTCGGGAGAGCTTGAGCCGGACTCAGGCGAGGTATTCATCCCAAAATCAAGCTCGGTCGGGATCCTGCATCAGGATGACACGTTCAACGTATCCGATGCCGGTGACACCGTAATTGAACAGATGTATGCGGCATTTCCGGAGCTGCTTCGGGACGAAGCGGAGACCGCGCGGCTCGAGGATGAGATGGCAGATGAGCGCGACCCCGATCGGCTTACCACCCTCTCGTCGCGCCTGTCAGCGGTAAATTCACACTACGTCGAACACGGCGGAATGTACTTCCGCTCGCGATGCCGCAGTATGCTTACCTCTCTCGGATTCGACGAAACCTATCACAATCTCAAAATATCGGACATGAGCGGAGGTCAGCGCACACGCATCGCGCTTGCACGCGAGCTTGCACGCGAGCCGGATGTGCTGCTGCTCGACGAACCGACGAACCACCTCGACACATCGACGCTTGAGTGGCTTGAATCCCACCTTGCCGCATATCCGAAGACACTGATCACCGTATCTCACGACAGATACTTTCTCGACCGCGTCACGACTGCAACGCTCGATATCGAGAACCACCGCTCGGAATATTACCGCACCTCCTACACCGGCTACGTTGAGGAACGGCGCCGACGCCGTGAGATCGCCGAGCACCACTACGAAAATCAGCAGCGCGAGATCGCGCGCCAGGAGGCGTACATCGAAAACCAGCGCCGCTGGGGGCGCGAGCGATACATACGCGCAGCGGAAAGCCGCGAAAAAGCGCTTGCACGCATGGAGCGTGTCGAGCGCCCCGCCGCAGAGGCGCGGCGGATCAGCTTTTCGATCGACTCATCCGGCGAAAGCGGCGACGACGTTCTGACGGTGCGCTCCCTCGCTATGCGTTACCCCGGACGAGAGCTTTTTTCGGGTGTCTCGTTCCTTCTGAAAAAGGGGGACCGACTCTTTATCAAGGGGCCGAACGGCTGCGGAAAATCGACGCTCATCCGTATACTTATGGGACAGCTCCCGCCGAGCGAGGGAAGAATAGATTACGGCTACAACGTCAAGGTCGGCTACTACTCGCAGGACAACCAGAATCTCACGCCGACCAACACCGTAAAGGATGAGCTTTGGAACGCGCACCCCGGGCTCGGCGAGACCGAGATCAGAAACGCCCTCGCGCTCTTTATGTTCCGCGGAGACGACACGGAAAAGCTCGTCTCCGCGCTGTCCGGCGGCGAGCGCGCAAGACTCACCATCGCAAAGCTCATACTGTCGAAGATGAATCTGCTCATACTCGACGAGCCGACGAACCACCTCGACATAGGTTCACGCGAAGCTCTCGAAGAAGCGCTCGAAGCGTTCGACGGAACGCTCATCGCGGTCTCGCACGACCGATACTTCGTAAATCGGCTTGAAACACGTGAGCTCGACCTGACCGACGCTCACGGCGACGGCAGCTCTGTGAAGAGCTCATCTAACAGCATCGGCGCATCTCACGGCGCAGCGGAAAGCACACCGCAGCCAGCCGAAAGCCCGGAAAAGCCATCCGGCAAAGAAGAATATCTGCGCCGACGCGAGGCAGCAGCGGAGCTGAGACGTGCCAGACGGCGTCTGGAGGCGGCACAGAACGAAGAGGAGAAGCTCGAGGCTCACCTCGTCGAAATAGAGGAAGAACTCTTCGGACCTGCGGCGACCGACTACAAACGCGCCGCAGAGCTCCACGACGAAAAGACCGTCACGGAGGATCGCCTGATGCAGCTGTACGCCGAAGAGGAAGAGCTGTCGGCTCTGATCGACGCAGCCTCCGCGCAAGACTAAAAC
>CAKSEM010000159.1 GCA_934446485.1 uncultured Eubacteriales bacterium
GGGGCCTTGGTGCCGGAGATGGTTTCCTCGATCCAGCCGTCTATGTGAAGGCCATTTACTTCACAGTAATTGAGGATGATATGGCGCTGATTTTCCAAGGTCTGCTTGTCGGTAGAGACGCGAATATAGCCGTAAATCATAGTAAATTGTCCTTTCTTTTGTAAAACGCACGATAAAAACACACGCCCATGCGAAGGAACGCACGGACGTGTGTTTTGGTTTCAGGGTGAACGTTGAGGGATCAGGCGTAAAAGGCGGTGAGCTTGTCGGCACTGCGCTTGGCTTGCAGATCGCGCTCGGCAAAAACCTTTTTGGCGCTTTTCCGCCCGGAGCGGTCCATGAGCCGCCCGGAATAACGCTGGGTGGTGATGGGGCTGGCATGGCCCAATTTGGCTTGCAGTTCGTTTTCAGGCATACCAGAGTTGAGGTCGAGGCGGGAGCCGACGTGGCGGAGATCGTGGCTGCGGATGTCAGGAACGCCGGTGACGGAGCGGACGTGACGCTCCACCATCTCCGAAAGCCACTGTTTCGTGCCCGCCTTCCAGTCCCCGGAACGGAGGGTGCCGAACAGGGGGGCGGTATCCGGTAGATCAGCGGGGCGGAGTCCGCAGGAGAGGTAACGGCGGAGGGCCACCACGGCAATGTCCGGCAGGTCCACCACCCGGAATTTATCGCCCTTGCCGTGCTCCACGCGGAGGGTGGCGTCCTCCAAGTCGATGTCCGCCGGGGTCAAGGCCCGCAGTTCGGCGTTGCGCAGTTCCGTGGTCAGCAAGAGGATCACGATGGCGTAATTCCGGGGCCAGTTCTCCGGGTGGGTGGTGCGGACGGGGGAATCCCGCCAGAGCTTGCAGACCTGCTCATCGGTGAGCAGCACGTCATAAGGGCGCTTTCCCAATTTGCGGAGGGAGGGCATCAGGTAAAGGGAAACAGGGTTTTGCTCATAAAAACGATCCTCGCCCAGTTCCGGGGAACTGGCGTAGGTGAAAAAGGAGCGGAGGACCACCAGATGATACCGGACGGAGACAGGGGAGAGGCCCCGGTCAAAGAGGTGATCCCGGTAGGCTTGCATGGTGGTGAAGGTGGGTTCCTCGGTGGAAAGGCCGCTTTCCACGAGGAAGGAATAGAAGCTGTTTGTGACGGCGGCGTAGGCGGTGACGGTGCGTTCCGCCGCGCCGCTGGCCTGCACGTTGCGGAGCCATGAGTCTAAGGCCGACATGACCCGTCGCTCCTGCGCAGAGGTTCTTCCCATAAAATCAGTCCTTTCCAGTTAAACAGGCGGGTATCAGGGGGTAGGGGTCAGGCGGCGTAGATTTTCCACGGCACTGACGATCAGAGGGACGGCGCCCAGAACATCATCCACGGTGACGGTATAAGGGAGGGTGAAACGGATGGCGGAGGTCGCACGGCTGGCGGGGTAGCCCATGGCCCGGAGGACATAGCTGCCGTCAGCCTCTCCGCTGGTACAGGCGGAGCCGGAGGAAGCGTACACGCCCTCCGCAGACAGGGCCATGACAAGGGCCTGAGATTCCACACCAAGGAAAGAGAGGTTGGCGTTGCCGGGGAGCCGGAGAAGCACGTCACCGGGGGTATAGGGGCCGTTGACATAGGTATCCGGGACGAACCTAAATAGATTGGTAATGAGAAGGTCCCGGCAGAGGGCGATCTGCTTCATTCCGATGAGCATTTTGTTTGTCCGCTCATGGAGGGCCGCTGCCATGGCACAGGCGAGGGCCACGCTTTCGGTGCCGCCGCGCTTGCCCCATTCCTGACCGCCGCCGCGGATCATGGAGAGCAGGGGCGTGTCTTTCTTGACGATCAGACAGCCGATGCCGGAGATGCCGCCAAACTTGTGAGCGCCGAAAGACAGATAGTCCACGCCAAGGGCCTTGAAGTCCACGGGAATCTGGCCCACAGCTGCGGTCGCGTCACAGGCGAACAAAGCGTTGGGGGCGTTGCGCCGCATGGATAGGATGTCATAAATCTCGCCGGTCTCATTGTTGGCCATCATGTGGGTGAAGCCGGTGCGGTCCGTGCGGCGGAGCTTTTCCACGGGGGGATATTCCAGAACGGCGTGGTGCTCGTAATGGCGGGGGAAGGTCAGTTTGCCGGTGTAGGCGCTCAGACTTTCCATCATCCAGTTACAGGCTTCCGTTGCTCCGCTGGTAAAGTAGACTTCCTCCGGGAGACAGTTCAAGTCTTTGGCGATGCTTTCCCGTGCGCTATCCAAGGCGATCTTGGCGGCGATGCCACGATCATGCAGGGCGCTGGGGTTGCCAAGGGGCAGGGCTTTTTGAAAGGCTTCCAAGGCTGCGGGGGAGGGCGGTTCGTGAGCCGCCGCGTCGAAATAGTAGGTTTTGAGCATTGGGGATTCCTCCTTGATCTTTCCAGTATTCTATCTTTATTGTACCAGCCGCTGACAAGGGACTTTTTGACAGAATACTTGACTTTTCACAAGGCCCGCGCCATAATGAATTTGGCGAGTCCCTGCGGATATTTGCCGTTTTCCTCATGCTGTCCGTCCGGCAAGATAGAGCAGCATGGGGAAATTTTATATCGGTTTGGCGGTCGCCAGCAGGTTGATCCCGCGCTCAATGGCTTCCGTTTTCGTGACGTTCTGCTCCCGGCAGTAGGTTTCTAAAATCTGCTGGCTGCGGTCATTGATACGGATGCTGATTTTGTGAGGGCGAGGGTTGTCTGTGGGACGGCCCAGCTTTGCGGCAGACATGGGGATGATCACCTCCTATTTTGTCTGGCATAAGTATCATAGCATTTTGTCTGGCAAAAGTCAAGGGGGAAGCGAGGCGAAAGGGGACAAGATGTATGATAAGAGGGCAGCGATTCCGAAACAACGCGAAGCGAGAGTATAACCTGTGGTGGTGGAGCCGACACGGCAAAAGGAGGAGACGGCGTTCCTTGCCTGAGCGGGAGCGCCGGTGTGCGGATTGTCAAAACAGCGATATTTGCGCACTGTACGGGAAGTCAGACGATCCAAGCTGCTTTGCACCCAAAAACGGACACGAAGGGAAAGGCAATCAGGAAAGGATGGAATGGGGTGTTGTGCTTTTAATCTGTGTGGTAATATTCGTTTTATTCTTTGTTTCCATTACATTTGCGAAATGAAAAAAGCCGCCCACCACGGGCGGCTTTGCTTTTTAACTTGCTTACAACTTGCTTAGACTTTGCTAATTGTTTGCTGATTTGTTTGCTTATTGAATTTCTCCGCGCCAGTATGCCGCGTTTTCTTCCTCTGTCGGAAAGTCAGGAGAGAGTCCCCGCTTGCGGCGGTTTCGCCTCCATCCGCTGTAAATCTTCATATCGCGCTCGTCGATGCTGTATCCGATTCCGCGCTCAGAGCGGTTGTATACGAGCAACGGACGCGGGTAATTTAGATTCCGCGCCCGCAAAACCTCGTATTTGCCAACGGGATCTTCAAGGTTCCAGCCGCTTTGGGTCAGATACGTTTTCAGGTCGGACAGCATCCCGTGCCTGACCGTTAATCTGTTTTTCATCGGTTCCTCCGTTTAAAGGTTCTGGAAGGTGGCGTCGAACATCACAACGCCGTTGGAGAGGTCGGAGTAGGGAATGCCCACCCAGACGGCCTGTCCGACGGTGAGACCGGAGAGGGACGAAGCGTAGGGCAGATTTAAAACGGTATCGTCAAAGGGAAGCTGGACGGCCACGGTGCCGCCGCTGGGGGCTGTCTTTACGGTGGCCTTTTCCAGACGGAGGCAGGATCGGGTAGCGTCCGCCACTTTGGGCTGGAAGTAGTTGTTCCAGAGGCTATCAGCCAGCGCTTTCATTTCGGCGTTTGGATTACTCATGCAGTGCACCTCG
>CAKSEM010000160.1 GCA_934446485.1 uncultured Eubacteriales bacterium
CTCTATGATCGTGTTCGTTATACTTCTGAGTCTGTGCAGTTCCGGAGACATCACGGGAACGGAAAAATCGGCAAATACCATAATGTCCGCAATATCAAATTCCGCCTCGAGCGACGCCCTGAACCGTGCAGGGTCCGGACGGAGTCCGAGCTTGTTTTTGTATGTGTAAAACCAGTATTCGTAATCTATGAACACCATGGTTTTCGCTCGCCGTGAAAACAGTTTTCCGATCAAAAATTCACCTCCTCTCCACTATCATGTTATCTCTGTGACTGCCGCGACTCAGCGACAGCCTCCGACAAAACCTCCGATATACTCCTGCGGAACACAAGTGACGCCTGAGTGTCAAACCCTGTAGAATCGCGGTTTATCACGACTGCGTGCTTTCCGCCGAACGCACGCACAAATCCCGCTGCGGGGTATACAGACAGCGATGTTCCCCCGACGATAAGTAATTCGGCGCGTGATATCGCGCGGACGGCAGCATCGGTCACTGTCGGATCGAGCGGCTCACCGTACAGCGTGACATCGGGCTTTATCAGACCGCCGCAGGCACAACGCGGCACATTCGTCCCGCAGCGCCTGAGGTATTCCGCACCGTACGTCTTGCCGCATTCGGTACAGTGAAGACGCGAGGTAGTTCCGTGAAGTTCAAGAACCCGACGCGATCCTGCCGCCTGGTGCAGCCCGTCGATGTTCTGCGTCACGACCGTGACATCATGCACGTCTTCAAGCGAAGCTATTGCGCGGTGAGCCCCGTTAGGCTCAGCCTCCGTCATAAAGTATGCCCTGTAAAACCGATAGAACAGCTCCGGATCCGAAAAAAAGCAGTCACGGCTCAATATCTCCTCGGGAGGTCTGCCGAAATCCCGTGCTGTACGGTATATTCCGTCCTTGCTGCGATAGTCGGGCAGTCCGCTCTCGGTCGAAACTCCCGCGCCGCCGAAAAAAACGATCCTGTGAGATTCACGGATATAATCCGAAAACAGTTTGATGTCGTTCGTCATATCAGAATTTCACCGTGCGTGTCGGAGCGGTAAACGACGAAAATACCGCAACACCGTCTTTAATATAGAACACCTGCGTATTGCCATCGTCAGGTGAATACATACTGCAAAGCTCGGGATATGCTTCAAGCATCGAAATCCTCGCCTCGCGACGATCATCCTCTGCAAGAATTCCGGATACACGGAGCCATTCTCCGTCGCGATATGCGCAAAGCTCAAATCGCGGATTTGCCGCAAGCTGAGCAGACACCGCCTTTGATCTCCCGGTCTGTATATACAGATGCCCGTCAAAAATATGAGCCGTTCCAAACGGACGGACTCTCGGTTGATCTCCTTCGGTTGTAGCAAGATAATATACTCCTGCTTCTTTAAGAAACCTGCATACACTCTCCATATTTAGCCTCCCGCGCGGGTGTTGGGACCGCACCGCGACATTTTGCGCGGCATACAGAACTCTACAAGTGATATTATACCATCATTCAGGGCCTTTTTCAAGAGGGAGAATGCAGCGCGGTCTATACGCAAAGCAAACGCCGAAGCAGTGTCGGTCAGACACCGCTTCGGCGTTTTATTGAATTCGGAAAATATCGACATCGTGTACAGCGTCACCGGGTGTACGGATATTGGCTGGCGGTTTTGCCGCAGAAAGCTCTATGGTTCTTCGGGCAGCGCAATCGGTGACGATACGTTTTCGATAATACGCTCTGCACCGTCCCGGCAGGTTTCCGCTCCGTCAGAGGATTTATCTCTTCTCGGCAAACGCAGCCGATGCCTCCACGAATCCGCGGAACAGCGGATGCGGACGGTTCGGACGGCTCTTGAACTCAGGATGGTACTGCACTCCGACGAAGAAATCGCGATCCGACAGTTCAACTGTCTCGACAAGCCGACCGTCGGGAGAGAGTCCGCTGAGCGTAAGCCCCGCCGACTCAAGCGCATCGCGATAATCGTTGTTGACCTCATAGCGATGGCGGTGGCGTTCATGTATCAGCTCCTCACCGTAGCAACGGTACATCGTGCTCCCCGGTTTTACCGCACACGGATAGCTGCCGAGCCTCAACGTTCCGCCCTTGTCTACCTCATCGCTCTGTCCCGGCATAAAATCGATGACCTTATTTCTGCAAAGCTCATTGAACTCGCCCGAATCGGCATCTTCAATCAACGCTGCATCTCTCGCATATTCAATAACGGCAATCTGCATTCCGAGACATATACCGAAGTACGGCACCCCGTGCTCACGCGCATACTTTGCCGCGATGATCATGCCATCGATACCTCGTCCGCCGAATCCGCCCGGCACTATGATCCCGTCAAGTCCCCCGAGAATCCCATCCGCGCTTTCAGCTGTTATCGTTTCGGAATCTACCCAGTTGATGTTCACCTTGGTTCCGGTGCCGTAGCCGGCATGACGCAGCGCCTCGGCGACCGACAGGTAAGCATCGTGTAGCTGCACATACTTGCCGACCAGACCTATCTCGACCGTCCGACTCTGGCATTTTATCCGTCCGACCATCTCGCGCCACTCATCAAGCTGCGGCTCGGGTGCGTCGATACCAAGCTCACGGCAAACGACTGCCGACAGATTCGATCTTTCAAGCATAAGCGGAGCTTCATACAGTATCGGCAGTGTCAGATTCTCAATTACGCAGTCCGGCTTGACATTGCAGAACAGCGCGATCTTCTTAAATATGGAATCTTCAAGCGGTCTGTCGCAGCGCAGGACAATTATGTTCGGATTTATGCCCATTCCGCGCAGCTCCTTGACGGAGTGCTGCGTCGGCTTGGACTTATGCTCATCAGAACCACTGAGAAACGGCACTAGCGTCACATGAATAAAGAGACTGTTTTCGCTTCCGACCTCAAGGGAAATCTGCCGTATCGCTTCAAGGAACGGCTGAGATTCAATATCTCCGATCGTTCCGCCGATCTCCGTTATAACAACATCGGCATCTGTCTTTTTTCCGACGCGGTATACAAATTCCTTGATCTCATTCGTAATGTGAGGGATCACCTGCACCGTCGAGCCGAGGTACTCTCCGCGGCGCTCCTTATTGAGAACATTCCAGTATACTTTACCGGTCGTAAGGTTTGAATATTTGTTCAGATTTTCATCTATAAACCGCTCATAGTGCCCGAGGTCGAGGTCCGTCTCCGCTCCGTCCTCCGTAACATACACTTCTCCGTGCTGATACGGACTCATAGTCCCGGGGTCAACGTTTATATACGGGTCGAGCTTCTGCGCTGCCACCTTCAGTCCTCTTGCCTTGAGCAGCCGTCCGAGAGATGCCGCAGTTATACCCTTCCCGAGCCCCGACACAACGCCTCCCGTCACAAAGATATATTTCGTCATAATGATCTCCCCTCCGCCGCCCGAGCGGCAGCATAATAGTTATGTAATTCTCCCTGCTGTGTTTTCAAAAATGACTTACTGTCGGATCCGTCCGATCCCTGCATGGAATTTTCGCACGAAAACGCTTAGCTCAGGCGCGGGTCAAGGCGGCTTTCACGCCGGATTTTCTCTTCTCCGCCGATATACTCAAATCAGGTGCCGCTCGCACCGTAGTTAGAAAGGACGCGCGCCGACGGGTCGTTTACATCGCACCCTTCCCATTCGCGGTTCGGCATCCAGAAATCCTTGATCATCGCCGACTGTCCCGGATAATACTTTTCAAACAGCTCACGGTACAGGAGTGACTCCTTGGTAAACGGCTGTGCATGGGAATATTTTGCACGTTTCTCTTCATATTCTGCATCTGTATAATATCCTTCGGCATACTCTTTGAGATAGTCAACCATAGAGTGACCGACGGCATCCGAAAACG
>CAKSEM010000161.1 GCA_934446485.1 uncultured Eubacteriales bacterium
GCCTCGACCTGCGGATGATGGCTCAGATAGTCCACAATCTTCAGCGCATTCTGCACGTGGCGCTCCACGCGCAGCGACAGCGTCTCAAGCCCCTGCAGGAACAGAAATGCGTGAAGCGGAGCAAGCGTGGCACCCGTATCCCTCAGAAGTATCGCGCGAATACGTGTGACAAATGCGGCAGGACCCACAGCATCATAGAAACTGATTCCGTGATAGCTCGGATCGGGCTCGGTTATCTGCGGGAACTTGCCGGAAGCCTTATAATCAAACTTGCCGCCGTCAACGATCACTCCGCCTATCGCCGTACCGTGACCGCCGATAAACTTCGTTGCCGAATGGACGACTATATCAGCACCGTGCTCAAGAGGACGGAGAAGGTACGGCGTAGCGAACGTGGAATCGACCACGAGCGGGATGCCGTGCGCATGTGCAATTTCGGCAATTGCCTCAATATCTACGAGCGTCGCATTCGGATTGCCGATCGATTCAACGAACACCGCGCGTGTCCGATCGTTAATGGCTCGCTCAAAAGCGCCGTCCTCATCGGCATCTACAAATGTTGCGCTGATACCGTAACGCGGCAGAGTATGCTCCAGAAGATTGTATGTACCACCGTAAATCGTCCGCGCAGCAACGATATTATCTCCTGCCTCGGCGAGATTCAGAAATGTATACGTGATTGCGGCGGCTCCGGATGCAACACCGAGTGCAGCAACACCGCCCTCAAGTGCAGCAATGCGCTCTTCAAATGCCGAAACCGTTGAATTGGTAAGTCTGCCGTAAATATTTCCGACATCAGCGAGTGCAAACCTTGCCGCAGCATGGTCGGAATTGCGGAACACGTATGATGTGGTCTGATAGATCGGCACGGCACGTGCGTCGGTTGCAGGATCAGCCGACTCCTGACCTGCATGAATTTGGATCGTCTCAAATTTATAGTTGTCATATGTATAGCTCATAATTTATCTCCGTTCCGCCGCCGAGGCGGCTCAAATAGTTATGTGATTGTTTCTGTATTTTACGTAAAAATGTGATATACCTAACATCGTGTGAACTTATACGCGGAACTGCTTTGCCTCGTCACCGAACGATTTTACTCTTCGCATCCGCAGAACATTGCTGCCACATTCGTCCGCTCCTGAAATTATGCCGGAGCATTATAAACGTAATCTTTTGAAACATAACGCCCTCCGCAACTTCTTACAAAACCTATGTGTTTGATATGCTTTATTATATCACAAAACTCGCCCGTGTCAATAGCTTTTCCAAAAATTTTTCCGACAACTTTCAGCACGCCGTATTATACAATGTAAGAATGAGGGTTATCAAAAAAAATTCGAAAAAATCTAAAATATCCCTTGACAAACGCTCCGTTTGGTGCTATTATAAACCTACAATTCTAATAGGCAATGTAGGAGATGATAAGAATGAAATTCTATGAAAAGGTCACTGATCTTATCGGTAATACCCCGCTCTACCGACTTTCAAATTATATGAAGTTTGCGGGAGTGGATGCTGAATTATTCGGAAAGCTCGAATACTTCAATCCGTCCGGAAGTGTTAAGGACCGTATCGCCCGCTCTATGATCGAAGACGCCGAAGCTGCAGACCTCCTGAAGCCGGGATCGGTCATAATCGAACCGACGAGCGGAAACACCGGCATCGGTCTTGCCGCCATAGCTGCATCCAAGGGATACCGCGTAATACTTACGATGCCGGAAACGATGAGCGTTGAGCGACGTCGCCTGCTCAAGGCTTACGGTGCCGAGCTCGTTCTGACGGACGGTGCAGCCGGCATGAAGGGGGCAATCGCCAAAGCCGATGAACTGCACCGCGAAATCGACGGCAGCTTCATCCCGGGGCAGTTTACAAACAGCTCAAATCCGAAGGCTCACCGCGAAACGACCGGACCCGAGATCTGGCATGACACAGACGGACGCGTCGATATTTTCGTAGCAGGAGTCGGCACCGGCGGCACCATCACGGGAGTGGGCGAGTATCTGAAGAACCGCCGCCCGGACATAAAGATAGTAGCTGTTGAACCGGAGACCTCTCCCGTACTCTCCAAGGGAGTCTCGGGTCCCCATAAAATACAAGGTATCGGCGCGGGATTCGTGCCCGAAACGCTCAACACCTCCGTATATGACGAGGTGATACCGGTATCGAACGAATCGGCGTTTGAAACCGGACGCGCCATTGCCGGTCATGAGGGACTCCTTGTGGGAATCTCGGCAGGTGCGGCACTGTGGGCTGCAACTGAGCTTGCACGCCGCCCCGAAAATCGCGGACGTGTCATAGTTGCACTTCTGCCGGACAGCGGCGACCGCTACCTTTCAACACCGATGTTCTCTGACTGAATGAATATACGGCAATAAGGGCAGGGCGACATATGTCGCCCTGCCCTCTCTTTCCTTTGACAGCCGGCGATATTTATTTACCGCAGCTGTGGCACGAGGAATTTCCGAGTATAAAGGATTCGCAATCCGTGCACTGTACAACGGTGGGGTTCTTCTCGTGAGTTCCGATTCTGATCTTGTTAAGTGAGCAGAAATCAGCGTCACCTGCGTGGTTAGCGCACTGCGTAACCGTACATTCTATGCCGCTGTTGCAATTCTTCTTATCCATTGAGTCTATCCTCTCTTCGGAAAAATATTTGAAATCATGTGATTTCAGATATAATTTACCCTCAAAGCGGCGACTTTATACGAAAAAGATATATCCTCGTATTACAAGCGGCGCAGCAGCAGTATCCATCCCTGTCCCGACGCTACCTCAACGTCCATGAGTGCACCGCCCGGGAAGTGAGCCTCAGGCTGCACGTCCGGTATCTCGGGTGCAAAGAGCTCAAAATCCCCGTCGATTTTCAGCATTTCGCGATCGAGCACGAGTGAATACGGTCGGTCCATATTGTACCATGACGCGAGAACTATCATCGCATCACCGTTCTCCTTGACGTATGCCGTAGCGGGAACATTGTCGTTCTCGACCGTGACCGGGCACTGCGGATGCCAAAATCCGTACATCGCGGCCTCTGTCATTCCGAACCTTTCCCACACATCCCATATCGGGCGGCTGACACCGCCCTGCGACCAACCGCAACGTGCCGTCATACCGTACAACATCCCGCGCCATGGATTTCCGCCGCGCTCGAGCATCTCGCCCATCACGCCGAACGTAAGCCCCGACACCTCAATGAGCTGATACTCCGGACTCTCACTGTTGTACTCGTATCCCTCGCCGTTCCATATATTATCGGCATAAGCAAAATGTTCAAGGTAGTTGCAGGCGGAAACGCCCTGTCCGTACACTTCGGCATGCGTGTTTCCGCAGTGTATATCGATATCACACCTGCCCTTTGCATCCATGATAACACGTCTGACACGGCGCATTATGTGTCGGTCATATCCGATGCCGTCAAGGTATAGCCCGTCGATCCCCACGACGCGGCAAAGCCAATCGAGACCGGCAAGATAATAATTATGCCAACGAGACTTATGCTGTGTCGCAATCGCGCAGTCATACTCGCCGTTCTGCAGGAACTGATGCCATGCGGCTGTAAAGCCCTCGACCAGATGCTCTATGAGCCATGGACCGCCGCGCGGACGCTTTCTCACCTTCTTGTCAGCGTCAGCCATAAAGAAATCGGCTATATGGAAATCCTCTCCCGTGTAGAATATCTCGTCTCCCAGAGCGCGCAGCGCCCAGATCTCCGTCGTATAGTTTGAAAGCTCGCGCACGGTGTAGTATATTTTATAGTAGAGTCCCATTGCATGCGCACGATCGACCTCTGCCTTGAG
>CAKSEM010000162.1 GCA_934446485.1 uncultured Eubacteriales bacterium
GCCGAGGTACTCGCCGATCCCGTCGGCAACTGCCGAAACGAATGTTTCGCGCCATTCCGGGTCGAGAAGATTTGCCGCATCGTCTTTGTTTGACGCAAAGCCCATTTCTATGAGTATCGACGGCATATCGGTACGTTTTGTTACGACGAATGCATCGTTCCAGCCTTTAGCAAAGTAACGCGGATTCATGTCGGGCAGCGCGCCTGCGAGCCGTGCCGTTATTGCGGAGGAAAGCTTTTCGGACAGCGAGGAGTAGTCGTTTTCGCTGCAATAGTATATACGCGTACCGCGTACATCCTCAGAAGCCTCGTAGACATCTATATGGAGAGATATGAACATATCTATATACTGCTCGCGCAGGAGCACATTCGCCCAGACCGTGCGGTTATACGCAGCAAAGCGTTGGTCGTCAACGAGTTTGTCGGGTAGGTAGCTGAGGCCGATCCGATCTGCCGCAGCGGCGATTTCGGAGGCGGTGATGTACTTGCTGTCGTCGCGCAGCATGACGGTGCGGTAGCCTTCTGATTCGAGAACCAGGCGCAGCTGCTCTGCAGCCTCTGCAACGATATCGCGCTCGTATTTTCCGCCGAGATACTCAGTAGTGCATCCGGGATCGATGTACCCGTGTCCCGCATCAATGAGAACGGTTTTGGGCGCTCCCGGCTCGGGGGTGGGTATGACGGGATCTATATGTGTGGTGGCGGCGGAAGTCGCAGATGCCGTCTCGGTATCGGTCGGCGGTTCGTCCGCAGGATCGGTTTGGGATACGCTTTCTGTAGGAGGCACGGTATTGCGAGAAGTGTCGGACGTCTCCGGGGCATTCTTCAGAAGCGAGCATGAACAGAGAGACACGGCGATAATTACGGCAAGTATGAGTGAGATCGGCTTCTTTGACATTGTCTCGTCCTTTATGTATCAAAATTGCACATTCGGCTGTGTACGGCAACGCCGTATTTACAAGTACATTATACCTTTTTCGGGCGCGGAATACAATAGCGTACGGCACATTTTTGCAATATTTTCAGCGATGTGCCTCTGTGCAGCACATGACCGCATTGACACACATTTCACGGTGTGGTATACTAAATAAAAAGCGCCGACGGCGCTTGTGAAAGATACGAAAGGATAAATATATCATGAAGACTGTGAAGGATAAGGAAATACTCGTTGCGGCTGACATTGCCGGCTTCTACCTCAAGGAGGCGATCGTAGATCATCTGAAGGAGAAGGGATGGAAGATCACTGACATCGGCGTTCGCGATGCGAACGATCCGCATCCTGAGATGTTCCATCGCATAGGACTTAAGGTCGGAGCAAAGATCGCAGAGCGTGAGTTTGAGCGCGCACTCATCTTCTGCGGAACCGGAATGGGCATACATATTGCGGCAAGTAAGTGCCCGCACGTGCATTCGGCAGTTGTCGAAAGTCCTCATGCGGCTCTCCGCGCAATCACGGGAAATAATGTAAATGTTCTCGCTATGGGCGGGCACTACATAGGCCACAATCTCGGCATTGAGATTGCCGATCTCTTCCTCGAGCACAACATGGGCGACGGGTATGAGTGGTGGCCGAATTTCTATGAATTCCATAAGCTTGCATATGATGAGCTTGAGGCTTTTGACTATGAGGAATTCAAGAAGAACGGCTTTGAACTTCACCACCTCGGAGAGGTCGATTTGCCCGGCTGCGCAAAGCCGAGCGATGTAAAGTGAGGCGCCTCGATGAAGGATTATCTTGAATCGGCAGAGATTCGCGATTATCACGGATACACGCACCGAGTGTTCGATTTTGAGGGGCATGAGGCAAATGTGATCCTTCCTCACGAGTCACACGGCGGGCTTTGGATATGGCGCGCTGAGTTTCTCGGCGCGTTTGATACCGTCGATTTGGAATTGCTGAACCGCGGATTCACGCTCGTTTACTACAAAATTTCCGATATGTACGGCTCTCCTGAGGCGGTAGAGCTGATGCGGCGTTTTTATGATCTTTGCACTGACGGACTCGGACTTGCGCCGGGCTGCGTCCTTCTCGGATTCAGCCGCGGCGGGCTTTATTCGGCAAACTTTGCGCTCAAGTATCCGTATGCGGTATCTGCGCTGTACCTTGACGCACCGGTGCTCGACATAAAGAGCTGGCCGGGCGGACTCGGCGTCGGCGTCGGTGCCGAACGAGAGTGGGGAGAGTGCCTTGAGCTTTACGGGCTTGACCGTTCTACCGTACTGTCATTCAGAGGAAATCCCGTAGACCGCGCCGATGAGCTTGCTGAGCACGGCATACCGCTTGCAATGGTCGTTGGGGATTCGGATATCGATGTTCCGCATCGCGAGAATGCCGAAATTTTGGTCAGTGCATACCGTCGTGTCGATGCGCCGCTGCTGTATATTGTGAAGCCGGGATGTGCTCACCATCCGCACAGCGTAACCGATCCGATCGAGGTTGCAGACTTTATTGAAAAGTACGCCTCCGTTCAGCTTGATGCCTGACGGGGACTATCGGAGGTGATCCTCATGCTGATGCACAGAACCGCGTGCTTATTTGCGGCAGTGCTGCTGTCAGGGGTGCTCCTTACTTCCTGCACGGGAAGAAGCAATCCGGACGCTGCCGAAAACGTACCGTCCGGCGGGGTGATGCGCGACACAATATCTGAGACCGAAGCGCTGACGACCGCTGAACCGGAGCTGTTGCCTGACTGTGTGGGGCTTTACGATGATCTCACCGAGAGCGGTACATACACACGCCTTGATAAGTGGGAATCTCCGTGGGTCTCCGGGCAGGACATTGCAGTGTTCGATGTGATTCCGTCCCGCGAGAGCGTGATCGACGGAGGTGCTTACCGTGCAATGTGGCTTGCCGAATCCGAGAAAGTCAGCCCCGGCGTGCCGGTAACGGCGCATCTGCTGCTCGAATACAGCACCACAGACGGAGTGCATCACAGTGTGGCACTTGATACATGGCGCGATGCCGAGAGCGCCGCCGAACCCGGGTATATTGAAGTGTACCTCTATGATGACATACATCAGGAGGAGGGGACGTGGTACTCTCACCTGACAGAGGATACGACGAATGCCGAAACTGTGGTGTCTTCGGTAAAGCTGACTGCCGGTTCTCTGATCGGTGAGGTTACGTCAATACGCCTGACGGCGTACATGACGTCGCCCGAGGCGGGGGCTGCGGTACAGCTCACACCTTCGGCAGGCGAATGAACCGAAAAATGAAACGGAGCCGCAGAGCTCGGGGGAATCCCTGAAAGTTCTGCGGCTCTTTCTGTTATGTAATGTTATTTTATAAGCCTGATGCGGCCTATTATCGGCAGTTCTTTCGCTTTTCCTCGTGCGGCATTGACTATACCTATTATAGCTGCTGCGACGAATAAAAGAGATACAAGGCCGATCAGAGAGCTGAAAAAGTTGTAGGCAGCACCGCGTACAGGCAGAAACCAAAGAAACTCTTTTGCAGGGAAGATCAGCTTCAGTATATTGCGCAGGATTCCTGCCACGATGGCATATGCAATCTCTGTGAGAAGGAGTACGAGCCCCTGATTGGCGTGAAATGTTGCAAATTTGGATTTCGGGGCGCCGATGATCGGGACGAGCACGAGCGGCCCGAAGTATGAGAGCAGGGCTATGGCGCGGTTTGAACTGATGTCAGCCTCATCGTATTCCGAGGTGGTGTCTTCGGTGTTGTTCAGCGAAATGAGCTTCTCGGTTATATTTTCGGCATTCGCCTTTTTCTCGTATTTCCCGACAGGTGTGCCGCAGGCAGGGCAAAATTTGCT
>CAKSEM010000163.1 GCA_934446485.1 uncultured Eubacteriales bacterium
GTATGAACGTGGATGAGGAATATCTTCACCCGATTGAAGGACTTCCGCCGGATCCGGCAAACCTGCCGAAAGGCTGGGGCGCAAAGTTAAGCGTCTAACCGGATATTCCGTATGATTGGCTGACCGCATTTTTATAATGTGGTCAGCTTTTTGTTTTTTCTGTCTTTCCTTGCGGTTCTGATAGCCGCAACGCATGCGCGTTATTCGTTTGGGTTATTGTTAATTCAATATCCCTCTGGGCGGAAAGCAGATATCGGCTGATACGAACCGTAGAGGAGGCTCCGGACATGTCGGTATTTGAATATCTACGGGATGAACTCGGCTGCATGTATATTTCGGATATGCGTTTCGGTCACAGAACTTCCGAATGTGATCGCGAGATCAAACGGTGCTTTCATTCGCTTGAATATTTTCTGTTTTCTACTGATGAGCTTATAAATCTTTTTGAGTACCTTTTCGGCGAAAGAATCGAATTCTGCGGCAGTGCTCAGGCAAAGCAATATTTTCTCGATATGGCTTCTAAATAAAATTACGGATCCGAAAGTTGATCCGATCGGAGGGAAACTGTATGGCTAAAAGTAAAGCCTCAAGAAAGATCCTGTTTGTTGTCGGTGCGGTACTGTGCTGCATATTTGCTGTAATGCTCGCCTGCAATTTGACGATCATCATTAAAGGTGTTGTGAAACCCGAGACGCCGCCGTCGGTATTCGGAGTTACGCCGATGGTTGTGCAGTCCGGCTCAATGAGCGGAGATGCCGAGGATCATATAGAAGTCGGCGATCTGATCTTTACGGTAAAGCCGGATACGGCGGAGTTGCAAGTCGGCGACATTGTTTCCTACATGGAGGGAAATATTGCCGTAACCCACCGTATAATCGATATTAGGACTGACTCGAACGGTAAGCGCAGCTTCATTACCAAGGGAGATGCCAACAATACCGAGGATCCCGCGATCGGCGCCGACGCGATTTTCGGCATTTACAAGGGACGTGTCGCAAAGCTCGGTGACTTTGCCATGTTCCTGCAGAGGCCGCTCGGTATGGCTGTGTTTATCGGCATACCGGTCTGCGCCTTCATAGTGTACGATATAATCCGACGTCAGAGGAGCTCCGGTCGTGCAAATCGGGAGAACGAGGAGCTGAGAGCAGAACTCGAACGGCTCCGTGCCGATGCTGAAAAGCATGACGGCGAACAATAATTACATAGGTATATTCTGCGGAAACGGCGCCACAGCCGAACGAAGCAGTGATATATACAGTGAGGGCAACTCCTCACGTTGAGGCGATCTATCGTCTCTAAAACTCTGACGATCTATCGTCTCAACAATCTCTATCTATTTTAAGGAGGAATGTTCAATGACTACCAGAAAGAATTGGACAGTGAGAGCTGCAGTTCTCATGCTTGCTCTCGTACTTATCACAGCGTGCTTCGTCGGCGGCACCTTCGCAAAGTATGTAACCAGCAAGAGCGGAAATGACAATGCGCGTGTTGCAAAGTTCGGGGTTGAAATTACCGCAAACGGCACGATGTTCGCGAAAGAATATCAGACACATGACGGCACTGTCAGCGGAACGATTACAAAATCTGTTGTTTCGTCGGGAGCAGTCGATCCGCAAAACGATACCAGAGATAATCTTGTGGCACCCGGTACGAGCGGTGATATGGTGCAAATGAAGCTCACAGGTACGCCTGAGGTGGCTGTAAAGGTTACGTACGATGCAACCGATAAAGTGAAGCTTGAGGGGTGGATCTTGGATGATAATACGTTCTATTGCCCGCTCAGATTCAAAGTCGGCAGCACCCTGATCGAGGGCATCGGATATACAGACGCTGGCGCTCTGGAAGACGCTATCGAGGACGCCATTAACGGTTACAGCAAGAATTATCCTGCAAATACTGCCCTTAACGATGTTGGTACAGACTCGCTCAACGTTTCGTGGGAATGGCAGTTTGAAACCGGCGATAACGATGAAGCAAAAGCTGCAAATGACAAAAGGGACACATATCTCGGTAAAAAGGCTGCTGACGGCAATGCAGCGACCGTTTCTATCGAGATCGCTACGACCGTAACACAGATCGACTGATCTGCGAACCGAATCAGCTTATACCGCCGAGAGTCCCCCGCCATGTGGCGGGCGGGGGACCCCTTCGGGGTATATTCAAGATCCCGGGAGACTGCATGGAATCTTGAATATGACTCGAAGGCAGATAGGAGATCGGTCAGAACTTTCGGCTCAGTTGCAGAAAGGAAACTAAATGAAATGTACAGCTGAAATGCGGAAATGGTTATTTCCCGTAATTCTCATACTGTTTATATTGCAGGTCATCCTGCTGCCGGTCATGGTCGGGCTGACCTACGCAACGCGCAGCGAGCGCCCTGAGCACATACTGACCTATACAACTGGTCGGCTCAGATGGGACAAGGATACGGCGGTGCGTCCCGACGGATCGGCGAGTCTTTCGTTTTTTGGTACTTTATATCAGAATGTCAGTGCCGAAAATGCCGAAAAGGTGTTGGCTCCGGGGACGGAAAAGGACAGTATCATCAGGCTTAAAAATAACACGAAAAGGAATATTGGTTATACCGCGATTCTCTACAGCCTGTCCGACACGCCCGATCTTGATATAAATGCAAGCCTTTCGGGTGATGGGTTTTCGGACACATCGAAGTATTTGTTGCCTGAGCAAATTGAGGCAGAGACGGTTATCCGCGCAGTCGGCGGTACACTTGCTGCCGACGCGATGCAGGACTTTGACATCAACTGGTTCTGGGCATTTGGGAATGGATCCGACACGGCTGCGCGCGATCTGATAGACACTTATCTCGGAAACAGAGCCGCCGACGGAAACGCTGACGAGGCGGTGCTCGGATTCTACCTTGTCGTGCACGACGGAGGTGACATCGTGCCATCGCCGATGACCGGAGACAGTACGGTGTTCGGCGGATATATTGTGCTGCTGATGATAAGCGGCGGCATGACGCTCCTGCTGGCACTGACGAGAAAGAGAAGGAGCAGCGATGAGAACTGAACGCATTCTCCGTTGCGTCGGACGCATCCTGCGTGTTACGGTGCTCATATTGATAACGGTGCCGCTAATAGGAAACATCTATATAGCAGCTGCGAAGAACATCTTCGACCGTAAGGATCCGTCGTTTTTCGGATTTTCCGCCTCGGTCGTGCTGACCGGCAGTATGTCCGGCACTATTGAGCCGAATGATCTGATTCTGACACATAAACAGGATCAATACACCGTCGGCGATATCATAACGTTCGATTCGGGCGGCACATCTGTAACGCACCGAATTATCGGCACCGATGATGCGGGATACCGAACGAAGGGTGATGCAAACAACACGGCGGACGGGACGTCGGTCGGGCAGGAGTCGGTGATCGGCAAGGTGATACTTGTGATCCCGGGAGTCGGCGCGGCGCTCGGCTTTATAAGAACACCGCTCGGCGTTATCTGCTTTTTGGGTTTGACGGTTCTGATCGTTGAACTGCCGAATATAGTGAATTATTTGAAAAAGAACAGGGATGAACAGTGAGCCCGGGAGAGGAGGCGGAAAATGGAGCACGAGTGCAAAAACACAAGCAGGCGAAAACTAAAGCTGCCTTTTTCCGCAGTTCTTTTGTACCTTGTACTGGCAGCGGTCTTGCTGTCAGGCGTTACGTTTTCAAGATACATGACCGGGACTACGGTCGGAGACTCCGCACGGGCTGCTTACATGAAGGGGATTTCGATATCGGAAGAGGGGAATTTCACAAAGCCGAAT
>CAKSEM010000164.1 GCA_934446485.1 uncultured Eubacteriales bacterium
CGGCGACTGGGTCAAAGTTCAGTGCGACCTTGCCGGTCCGGCTGCACTTGCCGTTCCCGACGCACTGAACCTCAGAATTATAGCCGCACCCGTGATCCCCGACGACAGACATGGCTATGATATCTGCGACAGCCGTCGTCAGATCCTCTACTGCGAGAATCCGGATTCGCGCACTATAGTTGACGACGCCGTAGCGTCGATAAACAGACTCGTAAACCGATAATTTCAAAATTACAGCAACAGAGCTCAGACCGAAGCCTCGGTCCGAGCTCTTTTTGTACTTATTATTTATCACAGCTCCGATATCGGACGGATCTCGAACCCCTCGGCGCGAACATAGTCTATAAACTCTCCGAGCCACTCAGTATTGGTCTTGCCGACCGTATGGAGCATCAGAACGCTGCCCGGGTGCAGACCGCTCTTCGCGGCTGCAAGCGCATCTGCGGGCGACTTCTGATCGGCAGGATCGTAATCATAGTACGTCCACGAATAGAGAACCTCGCGCAGCCCCATCTCATGGATCAGTGCCATATCCCATTCGGAGCAGGAGCCGTAGGACGGTCTGAAATACTCCATATACGGTGCCCCCGGCACATACTGACTCATCAGGTCATTCATAGACTCTATCTCATAGAAGAAATCTTCGAGCGTAAGACGCGCCATAACCTTGTGGTTGTTGCCGTGATTTCCGACGATATGTCCCTCATCAAGCATACGGCGGACGAGCTCAGGTGCCGATTCGATATAGTGTCCGTTCAGAAAAAACGTTGCGGGCACGCCTTTGTCGCGCAGAATATCGAGTATCTTCGCCGTGTAGCCGTTTTCATATCCGCAGTCAAACGTAAGATATATTGCCTTCTTCTCAGTGTCACCGCGGTAGATGACATCGTACTTATCTATCGCAGCCAGCACGTCCGGAGCACGCTCGCTCAGAACCGTGACCCTCCCCGTTACAGGGTCGCGTTCCGTCTTCCCGCAGTACCACGAACCGTTCTCACGGTCTCCGGTATCCGAGAAAAAGTTCCGTGACAGCCCATTGAGAAACGAAAAATCGGTAATCTTCTTTCCGCGTGCACTCGTATATGTGATATCACCGCCTGCCTCGGTGCCGGAGTATGACGCCTTGCCGAAGAGCGGCTCAGGTTGAGGTGCGACATTCACGGTTGCAGGCACAGGTTCTGTCAGCGGTGGATCGGATGAATCGGCTGTCGGTGCAGATGTAGCTCTGCCCGCCCCCGTTTGAACATCGCTGAAAAGCGAGCACGACGTGAGCAAGGCAGCAGCCGCAACGGCACATACCGTGCGTATAATAATTTTTCCGAAGATCAAATCTGTCTCCTTATTTAACAAAGCTGCTGAGAGGCGCTATTTCGTACCCCTCGGCGTGCATATAGTCGATGAGATCACCGAGTATCTTTGCGTTAGTAACCGATACTGCATGAAGAAGGTATATGCACCCGTTATGCAGCTTAACCTTGTCGTTCTGCAATACCGTCGCAGGTTCTTTTTGAGCCGTAACGACGTGGTCGTTCGGCTCGATCGCCGACCAGAACACTGTAGTCAGTCCCATCTTCTGTGCGAGAGCAAGCGTCCACTCGTTTGCTCCGCCCTCCGGCGGACGGTAGTACACCATATCGGGAGCATTCGGGATCTTACTCTTCAGGAGGTCGTTGTTTCCCTTGATCTCCTCAATAAACTGCTCCGGCGTGAGCGTCGTCATATTGTAGTGGTGGAGAGTGTGTGTTCCGACGATGTGACCCTCGTCGTACATACGCTGTATCAGTGCCGATTCCTTTTCGATATAATCGCCTGTGACAAAGAAGGTGCCCGGCACATTTTTTTTCTTTAGCGTGTCGAGGATATCGCTTGTAACTCCGTTCGGGTACGAACCGTCCTCCGGACGGTACTCATACCCGCAGTCGAATGTAAGGTACACGATCTTTTTATCCGAATTCCCGCGATACAGCGCGCCGTATTTATCAAGCAGAGCAAGTGTATCGGCAGCGCGATCCCACTTGATGGTGACCTCGCCGGTCGTAAGGTCGCGTGAGACTGAACCGGGATACCAGCAGCCGTTCGGGTCGTCCGGGTTTTTGTCTGAGAAGTGTCCCTTCTGGATCGAATCGAGGAAAGAGAGATCCGTCGGCACCGTTATCGAGCCCGCAGACGGTGTAGGATTAGCCGCAGGCGCGGTAGTGGTTGCCGGAGTTGTAGCTGCCGTAGGAGATGTTTCGGAAGCAGTAGTCCCAGCTGATTCCGTGGCTCTTCCGGCACCGTCTGTAGATGCATCGGAGGACACATCACGCCAGATGCCGCATGAAGTAAGTGCGCTCGCCGCAATCGATGCTGCAATCAGCACGGAGATAATTTTTCTGTTCATTGTAATGCTCCTTTCGGGAGTGTAATGCGTTAAGTTTAAGTTTACCACAAAGACAGTGTAAAGTCAATGAAAAACAGAGAGCAAAAACGATATACGGATGAGAAAATATAGAAAATACACATTGCAAAACGAGGATGAATGATATATAATATTAGATGGATTAATCGGCGGCTAACGCCGCGTCCGCGCGGATGTACCGGCGGAGAAATACAACACTGCGCGGCAGCATCTCGCCGCGCGAAAGGATGGATAGCCATATGAAATACGGAACTCTTTATGCGTACTGGACGCACGAATGGACCGGGGATTACAGACACTTTGCCAAGAAGGTCGCAGATATCGGATTCGATATTCTTGAGATATCGGCGGGAGACCTCCTTAAAATGAGCGATGCGGAGCTTGACGAATTGAAGGCTCTCTGCTCATCTCTCGGAATTAAGATCACGTCGAACATCGGGCCTGCCAAAAAGTATGATGTCGGCTCCTCCGATCCTGCAGTCCGCGCAGCGGGAGTAAAATTCCTCTCTGATATTATGCGCCGTATGGACCGACTCGATTCACGCTCGATCGTCGGAGTTATGTATACGTACTGGCCGAACGATTTCACCGATCTTGACAAGGAAGCTATATGGGCGCACGGTGTCGAAAGTGTCAAAACACTCGGCGACGTCGCGGGAGATCTCGGTATCGACTTCTGCCTTGAAGTTGTAAACCGCTTTGAAACTCACATACTGAATACTGCCGAAGAGGGAGTAAGGTTCTGCCGTGATGTTGACCGTCCCGCAGTCAAGCTCTTGCTTGACACATTCCATATGAACATAGAAGAAGACAGCATGGGAGGCGCGATCCGCACTGCAGGAAAGCTCCTCGGACATGTTCATGTAGGTGAAGCAAACCGCAAGCTGCCCGGCACCGGCAGACTGCCGTGGGGCGAGATGGGCGAGGCACTTCGCGAGATCGGATTTGACGGAAACGTCGTCATGGAGCCGTTTGTCACGATGGGCGGGCAGGTCGGCCGCGACATTAAGGTGTGGCGCGATCTCTCCGATGGTGCAACTCCCGAACAGATGGACGAAAACATAAAGAAATCTCTTGAGTTCCTCCGCAGCAAGTTTGAGGGCTGACGGCAAAACGATACACACGGCCCGCCCCCCTCTTCCGGATGGGGCGGGCAAGTCACGAGCGAAACGGCTCTGTGTGAGCTTGTATAGGTGACTTATCTCTATGTGAAGTCCTCCCGTTAGCTTTCCGAATCACGGTTAGAGGGGATTTGGGAGCATATTTTTCTATTCGCAGCCGCGGTGTTCTCCTTGTCCCCATCGTTTTCTTCCGTGCAGCTGTTTGTCTGCGACAGCTTTCTGAAGTGAGGTTACTTCTCTCTTTC
>CAKSEM010000165.1 GCA_934446485.1 uncultured Eubacteriales bacterium
TCGTCAGAGCGTCAAGCCAGACATATATAACGTGCTCAGGGTCGAAATCCACGGGTATTCCCCACTTGAAGCTCGTGCGGGAAACGCAGAGATCCTGAAGTCCCGGACGGAGGAAGTTATTAATCATCTCGCGTCTGCGCGACTCCGGCTCGATAAACTCGGGATGTTCCTCGATGTATTTGATGAGACGGTCGGCATACTTGCTCATTCTGAAGAAGTACGCCTTCTCGCTCGTTTTGTGGACCGGGCTGCCGCAATCGGGACACTTACCGTCTTTGATTTGGCTTTCGGTAAAGAAGGATTCGCAGGGATTGCAGTACCATCCCTCGTACGAGCCGAGGTATATGTCGCCCTTTTCATACATCTTACGGAAAATGTTGCGTACTGCCTCTTCGTGGCAAGCATCAGTCGTACGTATAAAGTGATCGTACGTGGTGTTCATACGATCCCAGACACCGCGGACTTCACTTGAGATGCGATCAACGTAATCCTTAGGCGAGATACCCGCCTCCTCGGCTTTCAGCTCGATCTTCTGCCCATGCTCATCCGTGCCCGTGCAGAAGAACACATCGTATCCGCGCATTCTCTTATATCTCGCCACAGCATCGGTCATGATGACCTCATACGTATTGCCGATATGCGGCTTGGACGAAGCATAAGCTATGGCTGTCGTTATATAGTATTTTTCTTTCATATCTGTACCTTTCCTTCGGTGTCTGCCGTGCAGGTCTCTCAACGGACCTGACCGCCGGCAGCCCAGACCGAATCCGGAGTTATTTCGTTGTAAGACTTCAGAATAACAATGTCAGCCTGAAGCCCGGGCATGATCCGTCCGCACTCGCTGTCGATGCCGACCATGCGTGCGGGGTTCTCCGTTGCCGCCGGAATCGCCTCCTCGAGAGTTCGCCCGGTGAAGTGCACAAAGTTTGCAAGCGCCGTCATAAGGTCGAGCGTACTCCCGGCAAGAGCGCCGTGTACATTTACGGCACGTCCGTCCTTTACGAATACGCGCTCGCCTGCGATGGCATATTCACCGTCCGGGCATCCCGCAGCCTCCATTGAGTCAGTTATCAGAACGAGCCGATCCGCGTCCTTCAGGCGCGCGAGCATCGATATCATTGCCGGATGGACATGCTCGCCGTCACATATGATCTCACTGTACGCATCCGACAGAAGTGAAGCTGCCGCCGCACCCGGTTCGCGGTGGTGCATCTGAGGCATAGCATTGTATGTGTGCGTAAATGATGTAGCACCGCGCGAAAGCGCGTTCATGGCATCGTCATAAGTAGCGTCGGTATGTGCAAGTCCGAGCGTAGCACCGCGTGAGAGTGCAGCCTCATAGAAATCGTCGTCCGCAAGCTCAAGTGCCGCAGAAACATGTATCGGAAGCGGCATCATTGCATCAAGCAGTTCACCAAGCTCCGCACCGTCAGGCGTTTTAAGAAGCTGGGGTGCGTGCGCTCCGCGCCGTGCGGGATTCAAGTATCTGCCTTCAAGGTGGCATCCGGCAATGTTCGCGATTCCGGCAATCTCCTGTCGGTTCTTGCCGATGGCCTCGACTGAAGCATAGAGTGAATCGAGCGGCGCGGAAGCCAGCGTTGCCATAATCGTTGTCGTGCCGCGCAACGCATACGAACGTCTCATCGTCGCGATGTCCTCAGCACTTGCGGTGTTGAAGTCATACCCCGCCCTGCCGTGCGTGTGCACATCTACGAGCCCCGGTATGATATACCGTCCTGTGCAATCCGTCTCGGTATCGTGTACTGTGTCCGCACAGTCACCCACCGAAATGATCCTGCCTCCGCCGATCAGAATGTCCGCGCGCCTGAATGTGTGCGTGTCGGGCATATATACATAGCCTCCGCAAAAAAGATGTGTGCTCATAGTACCTCCAAATGAAAGGCCCGTCAGGGTCATTATCAGTTCGACATCAGTCTGCCGTGTATTCTTTATATATCTCGCTCTTTGAGACTCCGCGCTCTCGTGCCGCCGCCTTCATGGCATCCATTCGCGAAAGCCCGGAATCGATGAGCATATTGACGTGTTCGGTTGCATCATCGGGATAATCGTGCGTCGGACGGTTCGGCGCTCCCTCAATCACGAGCACATATTCACCGCGCGGGGCAGCCACTGCATAGTGTGCGGCTGCATCCGACAGCGTCGTCCGCATCACTTCTTCATTGAGCTTTGTCAGCTCACGGCACAGTGTTACGCGGCGGTCGCCGAGGTGCTGTAAAAGATCATCGAGCGTACCGCGCAGCTTGTGCGGAGCCTCATATATTATCATTGTCCGACGCTCCGCCGAAAGCTCGTCGAGGCGCTTCAGACGCTCGTTCTTTGCCGTGCTGAGGAATCCCTCAAAAGCGAATCTGCCTGTCGGCAGAGCCGAAAGCGTGAGTGCACATATAGCAGCGCACGACCCCGGAACCGACGTCACGGGGATCCCGCGCTCGGCGCACAGCCTGACCAGATCCTCACCCGGATCGCTCACGGCAGGAGTACCTGCATCAGTAACAAGAGCACAACTCTCGCCTGCTTCGAGCCGTGCGGCGATAATCTCGCCGCGCTCGCGCTTGTTGTGCTCAAAGTAGCTCACCATATGCGCGGATATTCCGAATCTCGAAAGGAGCACTCCCGTATTTCGCGTATCCTCCGCAGCTATGAAATCCACCTCACGCAGCACCTTCAGTGCGCGCTCGGACAGGTCGGAAAGATTCCCTATCGGCGTTGCTACAAGATAAAGCGTGCCGCCCAACGTTTCGTTGCGCTCTCTCACCGGTATATTCTTTTTCGGATAACTCAAGCGATGTCACCTCCGACGCCTGTCGGTTATGTGCGAGAGTGAAAATTCGGCATAAACTCGCTCCATATCGTCCGTATATTCCCGTGTGCCGTCACGGTATATTATGAGCGGTCTCGAATATGTCATACCCGGTGCGCCCGCGCGCCTGCCCGACATCAGGATCAGCGACGGCTCGGATTCGGTATCCGGATAGACCGTAACGAGCATCTTCGGTTCAATACCGGCACCGCGCATCGCAGATATAAGATCCGGAAGCCGCTCCGGCAGGAACACAGCATAAAGCTCTCCGCCGGTTTTGAGAAGCCGCCCCGCAGTAAGGCAAAAATCGAATACCGTACCGTTAAGTTCGCGCCGTGCAACGCTGAGTTCGGCAGACTCATTGTGTCTGCCGCTGTCGGCAGTCATATACGGCGGGTTCATGAGGACCGCGTCCACCTCTCCGCCGATGTCGCCAAGCGTCAATTCACGAACATCCCGACAGATAACGTGCATTTTCGACAAAAGACCGTTCATCTCCGCATTACGTTCGGCAAGATTCGCGTATTCCGGCTGAAGCTCAACAGCGGTAATCGATGAATACTTCCCCCTTTTTGCGCACAGCAGTGATATCGCCCCGGCGCCGCAGCCGAGATCGAGCGCTCTGGCGCGCGGACGTGTTTTCGCCATCGCAGAAAGAAGATAAGCGTCGGTGCCGAACGTAAGCCCTCCCCGACGCTGTATGATCGAGAGCTCCTCGTTTATTCTGTCAAGTCGTTCAGATGAAGGATCGATGTGTACCATTCGGTCAGCAGAGCCGCGCCGCCCTGTGTGCGGCTGTCCTTTCCCGGGTAATCCGCGCATATCCCGATCTATGTCTTTACCGTAAAAGAATCCCCGGAGCCTCTCCGGAGTCTCTTTTACGGTAAAGACAAAGGCGAAGCTGCCTCCGCCTTTGTCTTTATGTAG
>CAKSEM010000166.1 GCA_934446485.1 uncultured Eubacteriales bacterium
TGCCTATGATGGAGGCGGCAATTGAAGGTTTAACAAGGCCTGACGGAACACGCCCGCTGCTCATAGCTGTAACTCAGCTCACATCAACATCCGAAGAACGTATGCATGAGGATCTGCTCATCGGAGCCTCTATGGACGAGACCGTTCTGCATTATGCCGAGTGTGCCGCACGTGCAGGGCTCGACGGCGTAGTTTGTTCTCCGCTTGAAGCTGCCGCTGTGCACGGTCGCTGCGGCGACTCATTTCTGACGGTAACACCCGGAGTGAGATACTCCGACGGTGATCTCGGGGATCAGGTAAGAGTTACGACTCCCTCACGTGCCGCCGAGATCGGATGTGACTATATTGTGGTGGGACGACCGATAACTGCATCGGATGATCCGGTATCTGCATACCGCAGGTGCGTCCGTGATTTTATCGGCAAGGCTGATGTATAAGTTGCCTATTAAATGAAAGGTGGTACATATAATGACTGATGTAAAAAGAAGAATTGCTCTCGACCTATTGAAGATCGGCGCAGTCTTTCTCCGACCGGAGAAGCCGTTCAAATGGGCAAGCGGGATCCTGAGCCCAGTATACTGCGATAATCGTCTTACGCTCAGCGATCCCGATGTGCGATCGGATGTCGAGACTGCAATTGCCGAGACGGTGCGTGCTGAGTATCCCGATGCCGAAATGCTTATGGGTACCGCTACTGCCGGAATCGCTCACGCGGCGATCGCCGCGCATATTCTAGGTCTTCCGATGGGATATGTGCGCTCGGGAAGCAAGGATCACGGCAGACAGAACCGAATAGAGGGCCGTATGGACAGGGGCTGCCGTGCCGTTATAATCGAGGACCTTATCTCGACCGGCGGCAGCGTTATCGACGTAGCAAACGCTCTCAGAGAAGCAGGAGCGGATGTACTCGGTATAGTCTCAATTTTCACTTACGGAATGGAACGGGGAAAGCGCCGTCTTGAGGAATGCGGATTGAAATGCGTAAGTCTTACGGACTTTGATTCGACTGTGGCTGTTGCCGTTGAGAGCGGATATATACGAGAGAGTGATGTGAGAAGTCTCATGCATTTCCGCGACAATCCGTCGGATGAGAGTTGGATCGGAGGCGCGATATGAGGAGCCTGATAGACATATCAGAGCTGAGTGTTGACGAGCTGTGGGGGCTGATTAAAACTGCCGACGGCATTATAGCCGAACCGGATCGCTACAGCGCTCTTTGCAGAGGCAAGAAGCTCGCGACTCTGTTTTATGAACCTTCAACGCGGACGCGTCTCAGCTTTGAGGCTGCAATGATAGAACTCGGAGGCAGCGTTATCGGATTTTCGTCGGCTGACAGTTCATCGGCATCAAAGGGCGAAAGCGTTTCGGACACGGCAAAAGTCATATCCTGTTACGCCGACATAATGGCGATGCGCCATCCGAAAGAAGGAGCTCCGCTTGTGGCATCGCGCAGCGCAACGATTCCTGTGATCAACGCAGGAGACGGCGGGCATTCTCATCCAACTCAAACTCTTGCGGATCTGTACACGATATACCGTGAGCACGGAAGACTTGAAAACCTTACTGTCGGCGTGTGCGGTGACCTGAAGTTCGGGCGCACGGTCCATTCACTGATCTCGGCACTTTCGAGGTTCAATGGAGTAAGATTTGTAATGATATCCCCCGATGAATTGAAGATCCCGGACTACGTAAAATCCAACCTGCACACTTCGGGTATACCTTTTAGCGAGACACGTGAGCTTGAGAGCGCCGTTCCGTTGCTTGACGTACTTTACATGACCCGTGTGCAGAGAGAGCGCTTCTTTAACGAAGAAGATTATCTTCGTCTGCGCGACAGTTACATATTGACTCTCGAAAAATTGCAGTCGGCACCGGAAACGCTGCGGATACTGCATCCGCTTCCGAGAGTGAACGAAATAGCTGCTTCTGTTGATGATGACCCTCGTGCCTGTTATTTTAAGCAGGTGCTGTACGGGAAGTATATGCGAATGGCGCTCATATTGATGCTGCTGAATATTTCGATCAGATCCGAGGGAGGAGCAGAGTAATGAACATAGATCCTATACGCGACGGAATCGTTATAGATCATATAACGGCAGGAAGGGGGATGGAGCTTTTCCGTCTCCTCGGACTTGACGGTGCCGATTGCACCGTGGCTTTGATAATGAACGTCAGCAGTCGGAAAATGGGACGCAAAGACATAATTAAAATTGACTCGGATTTTAATATCAATACCGACATTCTCGGGTATGTTGATCCGTTTGTTACAGTTAACATAATACGTGACGGAACACCGGTTGAAAAACGGACGATCGAGCTTCCGGAAAAGCTTGTCGGAGTTCTGAAATGTAAGAATCCGCGCTGCATTACATCAACCGAGCGCGAAGTGCCGCACGTGTTCGTTCTGGCAGACAGAGTAAACAGAGTTTACCGATGCGAATACTGCGAAGCCCGAGCCGAGAGGTAAGTGTTTCGGCTTTGCCGTATCGGCAACAATTTTGTGACTCCTCTTTGGTTTTGCACATATAATTATCTATGAGGACACACGGCGGCAAGTGATAGCTTGCCTTCGGAAACTGAAAAACGGGAGGATATCATAAACAAAATGGATTATGAGCATAGCAATATGACTCCGCGTGATCGCATCGATGATGAACTGCGTCGGGTGATTTCCGAAGAACTTAGAGATAACACCGACTGCGCACGGTGCGGTCACGGCAATTCGGGAGCCGCAGCATCTGCTGATGAAGAAGCATTTCCGTCACGTCGCGGATGCAGAGGCACAGACTCCTCGACACCGTCATCTCGCTGCGGATGCAGACACGCGCAGAACGAAAACAGAACTCCTCATTGCGAATGTGAGTCCGCTCGCAGAGGTGTACGCAACGGTTCAGAGCAGAACGACCGAATGAAACGATCGATAAGCTGCACACGCACCGCACGCGATGATTCCGACGGACACGAAACATTCACACCGCCTAAATTGACAGGTGTCCCCCTCTCGATGGTGTACTCACCTTATCAGGAGTGGGATAATATGTATGACGAAGAAGACGGGTTTGAGCGCGGTACGGTATTCCGCGATCTTGATTTTCCGTTCTATCCCACGCCTTGTAATAACCGTAACTGCACTTGCAGGGGAAGGAGCGGCTTATGAATGATCGAAACAGACTGATGCGTCAGATACAGATCCATTCGTTTGCCGTCTATGAGGCAATTTTGTATCTTGATGCTTATCCGAATAATCGCCGTGCACTGGAGTATTACAATAAGCACCGTGCAAGGCTTGAGGAGCTTCAGGCACAGTACGAAAAGAAGGTGGGACCGCTTACACCGTTCGGCAACGACGGCTGTGAGTGGAAATGGACCGAAGATGCATGGCCGTGGGAGTACGGATCAAATTAAATGAGGGGGAATTTGAGGCCTCGGAAATAACCCGAATGCCTTATAAAAGATATGTGGATATATGAAAGACGGCTTGAGTATCCGGTAAAGATCAAGAATCCGAACCCAGGAACAGCAAAGATCATCGCAGCACAGCTCGGCGGCCCCCACGGAGAACTCGGGGCTGCAACGCGATATCTCTCTCAGCGATACTCAATGCCTAACAGAAAAATTGCCGGTATTTTAACCGATGTCGGTAGAGAAGCCTCTGAAATGTTCCATTCAGAGGCTACGGCTTTTTTTGATGCTTTTGCAACCGTATAGCTCCAC
>CAKSEM010000167.1 GCA_934446485.1 uncultured Eubacteriales bacterium
ATAGTGATCTCGACGATCTTGTCGTCGCGCTCACAGCGGCAAGTAACCGATGCCGATGCATCCTCAGGGAAGAATCTGTCAAACTTTGATAGCTTCTTATCAATTACGTCCCGAAGGTCTTGTCTGACAGTTAAGTGACGTCCGTTGATCGAAGTGTTCATAAGTCAACCACCTTTACATTATTCATCACAAAAGCGATGCTTTTGTTGTGGTTTAATTATATCATACTTTCGGCAAAAAGTATATAGTAATTGTGAAAATTTATATGAGCGAATTCAGAAGGACTGAATTTGCTAAGACTTATAATATGAAATGTTAACGCGGCAAAAGAATCCGTTGTCACTCAATAATAAATTCGCCGAAAAACTCAGGTTTGTGAAAGTTGGGGCCCGGGGTAAGCACCGGGTTCCAGCATCCGTAATGCGGTTCCTGATCGGTGCAGCCGCATTTGTAAACATTTCCGCGGATCACAGCCCCTGAGGAAAGCTTGCAATCCGGTGCATATTTGCGGATCATCGCATAAGGCATCTCGAAATTAACCTGCCAGAAGGGACCGCAGGCATCGCTTGCGGCAGTTGACCTGACGTTCAGGTCGGAGATATCCCATTCGACGGGATGGCTGTCATCAGCGGTGCACGGTCCGTATTCAAGGAGAAACGTAGGGTTGGAATTCACCTCGAAATTGAAGTATCCGTTAGAATTATCAGGGGACGGCGAGAAGAAGAACTCGATGCACGAGTCGTTGCAGACGGGACCGTTCATTTCGTGAATCCGGGCTACCGGATTCTCTTCATATGACCTCAGAGAAACGTACAGTCGGTCGTCTCCGTGGGTTATTCGGAATTCGGTCGTAGGCTTGTATGCATAGTCCCACGGCCAAACGTCAACGTGCCCCGCGGCTGCTGCCGATGTGTCTCTCGAATTTATTATGGTATAGCTTTTCAAAATTGTTGCTCCTTTCGGCTGACATGTTGTGTAAGTGTTTGGTGACATTATAATATAGCTTTGTGAAATTGTCAACAGTGCATATCACATGTTTGTTAGATTGAGTGTTAATTTCAACACAAGATGCACTTATATTTATGTGGATTTATGTCGAATTTCGGGTGACAAAAACCAAAATCAGGGCATAAAAATTTTCTGACTATGTTTTTGAGGAAAATATAGTATATTAAACCTAATGTCTTTGATTTACAAGCACTTATAAACGATGTGAATTTGATAGAATTATCAAAAATATAAATGTTCTGACCGAATGTTCGCATTTTTCACATAATTTTTGATAAATTGTTAAATCCCCGAAATGTATTTTGGGTGACAATAATGTTTAATTTGCTCTTGAATTGCGCAAATTTTGTCGACAAAATGGATAGTATTACTATAGCTTCCGAATAGCATAGCGCAAATGTTATTCTGTTAATCTTAGGTATGCATTGAATCTATAGTATAATGTAGGCGTGCCTCAGAGAAAACGATAATTGAAATACACGGCCGATGGGATGGCTGTTTAACTGCATAAATAAATTTTTGGAGGATATATAGTATGAGCACGGAATTCAGAACGATTGACACGAGGAGTATGCAGTATGAGGGGCAATATGAATTTGAGTACCGATTACTTACCTCGGGCGATGAGGAGTATTCTATTGAAGCAAGGCTCAATAGTCTTACCGATGGGGCGGATGATGCACTTGTCGTCCGAGATGTAACGAGACGCAAAGCGGAGGCGGAACGTATATTTCATATGATTTCCGACGGTCTCGTGACGCCGATGACTCTTCTTGGCGTTGTGTATGACCTCATAGCGTGAGTCGGAAATAGTGTTAATTCCGGGTCGAAACAGCTTGAGAACGGGCGGCAGGCATCAGATAGTACGGAACTTGATTTCCGATTCTCTGTGCTTGCCGCCTGCTCTCATTTATTTAAGGAAATATTGTTCTTATTGATGACCGCCAAAGGCGTCAGATGAGATGATGAATCGGTCAACGGGCAGTACCGGTGCATAGGCAGTCATATTATGCTTGTGCAGCGGCCAATGCTCTGCCTTCTTCACCGTTTTTTGACAAACAAAGTGCGATTTGATATAATATATAAAAGACTGCGGTGCGTGATCACGTTGGACTCAACCGCCGAGATTTTATACTTTCGAGAGGAATGAAATGAAGACTGACAGTGCGTTGGGAAAGCCGCTTTCGGTGATCTGTGCCGCCGTTTACATCTGCTCTGTACTGACGGCTGAGTTGTCCGTGGGTGTGAAACTGTCTGCGGCATTCTGCGCCGCTGCGCTGTCTGCGATCATTATTATATTGCGCCGTGTCGGCAGACTCAGCAACGAGTCTGCCTTCACGGTGCTTTGCGTTCTTCTGCCGATATCGCTCTCCCTGGCCGTAAGCGCCGTGTCTTTGTCGCTTCCGATCCGCCGCGCCGAATCTCTTGACGGCGAGCAAGTATCCGTTACGGCTGAAATCACGGCGGTGGGGCACCGCTCTGAACATTACGGATATTATACTGCACGGCTTCACTCCGAAAGATGGCGAGGTGCCGTCACAGCTTCACTCGCTATGCCGGACGGCGGCGGTGAGATAGGCGATGTCATCCGCGGAGAGGTTACATTCGCTCTGCCGGAGAGCGGAGGATCATACGATGAGGCGGCGATCCTCCGCGCGGACGGCATCTATATTACGGCTGAATCCGAGAGCATGGAGTATTCTGGACATCGCGATGCATTTTCATTGACGGGAGCTGCGACTGCCGTCAACAGGGTTCTTACGGCACGCATCTCGGACGCAACGGACGGTAGCAGCACCATCGCTCCTGCCGTACTGCTCGGAAGACGAGATCTTCTTTCACCGTCGGTGAAGCGTGACTTTTCCAGACTCGGCATATCTCATCTGTTTGCGCTCAGCGGGCTCCATCTCTCGATTATTGTTGCCGGTGCGGAGCTGATGCTGAATCGTACCCGATTGGGTGTCGGAGTGCGGTGCACGCTGATGTCGGTCGGCGTGCTTGCATTTATGGTGGTTACCGGTTTTTCACCGTCCGTTGTGCGTGCGGGTATCATGACGCTCATACGTCTTGCCGCTGCCCCGATCGGGCGACAGAGTGACTCTTTGACATCGCTGTCCTTTGCGGCGGCTGTGATGGTCACGGCAAAGTCGTGCCTTGCATTTGATACAGGGCTGCTGCTTTCGGTGCTCGCAACCTACGGATGCATCGTTTATGCAGAACGCTCCGCGGAGCGTGCAAAGCGGAGGGGCGTACGGCGCGGACTCTTTTGGAGAGTTGTGTTCCGTGTGTGTGACGTTGTCGCACTGACACTTATCATAACAGCACTGACGCTTCCGGTCATGTGGCATGTCTTCGGTGAAGTGTCGCTCGTGTCTCCTGTGTCGAATCTAATATTTGTACCGTTAATAACCGTTATCATATATCTTTCGCTGCCGCTCCTGCTTGTGTGTCATGTTCCGATGCTTGCGGTGCCTCTCGCGCACCTCTTGCTTGCGATTGAATCCTCTGTTGTGCAGACGGCATCGGCGATTTCGCATATTCCGCATATAATGCTGCCGCTGAAGTTTCCGGGAGTTGGCTTACTCTCGGCGCTCATATTCATTACGGTGGGCACCGCACTCACGCTGAAATGCAGAGAGCGCCTTGCGAAACTCATGCGCGTCGGCATCTGTGTTTCGTGTGCGGGGCTCTGCTGTGT
>CAKSEM010000168.1 GCA_934446485.1 uncultured Eubacteriales bacterium
GAAAGAGCGGTCTGAGCTTCGCGCGCCTCAGCCTGACTGCGAAAAAGCCTGAATGTACGCGCGGCGATAAATTTTGATATGAGCATTGAAGCAGGTGTCAGGATGACCACGATCAGCGCGATCCATACATTGATCGTCATCATTAAAACGAGAGTACCGATTATGGTCATAACACCCGAGCACAGCTGCGTAAATCCCATGAGAAGTCCGTCTGAGAAAGTATCAACATCGGAGATTATACGGCTGAGGATAGCGCCCGTTCCGTTTTTATCTACGTAGGCTACGGGCAGCGTTTGCAGGTGGTCGAACGCATCGGTACGCATACGGCAGACTATACCGTACGTCATGCGGTTGTTTATTACTCCGACGATCCATTGGAGCACCGCGCTGCCGGCAACCATAGCAGCCATCACGAGAAGCCGACCCGCGACTCCGGCGAAATCAACGGCACCCCGCCCGACGATCATATCAACTGCATCACCGATCACGATAGGTACGAGCAGCGTAAGCACCACCGATGCAAGCGTTAAAACAGCCGATATCACAAACACCGGCAGATACGGTTTCAGATAGCGCATAATGCGCCCCATGGTCCGGAGACCGCCGCCGGATTTACTCATTTTCGCTCACCGCCTCTCTGAACTGCAGATCGTGTATCTCGCGGTAAGTATCGCATGTGCGGTACAGTTCATCGTGCGTGCCGATTCCGACAGGCACACCGTTCTCCAGAACGATTATGCGGTCGGCGTGCATGATAGACGATGTTCGCTGCGAGACAATAAATGTTGTATGAGTGTACGGCAGATTTGCTATACTTCTGCGAAGCGCAGCATCGGTCGCGTAATCGAGCGCCGACGAGCTGTCGTCAAATATCAGGATATCCGGGTGCCCGACAAGTGCGCGCGCGATCGTGAGCCGCTGCCTCTGTCCGCCGGAGAAGTTGCGTCCGGACTGCTCCACGTGCGCCGACAGCCCGCCGTCCTTCGATTTTATCACGTCATCCGCCATCGCATCGGCAGCGGCGCTCATAAGCTCCGCATCATCCGCTCTGGGATCACGCCACAGGAGGTTATCTCTGATGCTGCCCTTAAATAGGACCGCACGCTGCGGCACGATTCCGATTCTCTTCCTTAGAGAATCGATATCGCATTCAGTCACATTCACCCCGTCAACGAGGACCTCACCCTCCGTACACTCATAAAACGCAGGAATCAGATTCACGAGCGACGTCTTGCCCGAACCGGTTCCGCCGATAATCCCGACCGTTTCCCCCGGCATTACGGAAAATGTAATACCGTGCAGCGAGTCCTCCGCCGAGCCGTCATATCTGAGGGAAACTCCGCGAAACTCCACCTTCGGAACCGATGTGGACACATCCTGCGGCAGACGCTTACCGCCGCTGCGTTCTCCATCTCCGGATGTGATAACATCCGCAACGCGATCGGCACAGGCGGCAGCCTTAGTTATAGTGATTATAAGATTTGCAAGCTTTATAAGCTCAACTAAGATCTGTGCCATATAGTTGTAGAGAGCAACGAGTTGTCCCTGGGTTATGGCACCTGAATCCACTCGGAATGCTCCGCTGCGGATCAGCAGTATCACCGATACATTTACTACGAGACACGTCAGCGGATTCATAAGTGCGGATATACGCCCGACAAACAGCTGACCGCGGCGCAAACGCTCTGCGGCGGCGGCGAATTCGCGTTTCTCATCGTCCTCCTTGCAGAATCCGCGAAGTATACGTATTCCTGTCAGATTCTCGCGTGTTATAGCTGTCATTCCGTCCAGCGAATCCTGCACGCGTCTGTACAGCGGTATGGATATGAGCATGATTCCGAAAACGATGACCGAAAGCACAGCGATCATGCCGACAAATATCAGCGCTGATCGGAAATCTATAGTGAATGCCATTATCATTGCACCGAAAACAATAAAAGGCGAGCGCAAAAAGAGCCGCAGCGTCAGATTGACGCCCGACTGAAGCTGATTTATGTCGGATGTCATTCTCGTTATCAGTGTCGATGTTCCCGCGCGGTCAAGCTCGGTATAAGACATCGACTGAATTCTCGAAAACAGCGCGGTGCGAACTTTGCTTGCGAACCCGACTGATGCCTTTGCGGCAAAATACTGGGCTATCACGGTCGAGATCAGCCCGACGAAGCTCAGCAGGACGAGCACAAGGCTCATACGGAACGCATATGCTCGATTCCCCGTGCCTATGCCGTAATCAATTATTCTTGCGACGACAAACGGAACGAACAGTTCGAACGACGCTTCAAGGAGCTTGAAAGCAGGAGCAAGCAGCGCAACCGCACCGTATCCCTTGAAATATTTAAGCAGCTTAGTCAATTATGATACCTCTCGAACGGATATACCGCAGCCGTCAGGCTGCCTTTATATTTTACCACACAATATTACTTTGAGTCAACACAAACGGGCGACTTTGGAATACAGCCTACAATAGTCGGCATAATAATTTTATATCTTAAAAAACAAAAAGACGGTCGGTGCCGTCATGGGGGAGGTTCGGATGATTTTGCATGGATACAGGCGTTCGTCTGACGTCACAGGCAGCGAAAAAAATGTATACCGACGGTGTCTGATACTCGGCTCCGCCGCCGTGATCTGCGCAATGCTCGCATGCCGCAACTTTGACTCACTCTCGGTCGAGGTATCTGCTCGGGCAGAGTCTGTCGATGCCGCAGCCGATGCACCGGGTGAGTTCGGCGGCAGATGGAACCTATGGGAGTATATCGGCGACAGCATGGCTGCACTTATCGGCGAATGATGCTGCACAGTATATTCTGCTCGGTTATTGCCGGGTCCGTCCTGCTGCTGTGTATTTCCGCGGGAGAAGGTGCGGTCCTGCTCGGTTTCTGTGCAGCACTGGTAATACACGAGTCCGGGCACATCGCAGCAGCCGCACTTCTGGGTGTGCCGACAGGAGGTATAGCCGGAGGAGCTGCCGGAATACATCTGCGCTGCAGCTTTGACCGTCGGTCTCCCACGCGAAATATTGCCGTGTGTCTCGCAGGCAGCCTATCGAATCTTCTGACCGCAGGACTTGCAGTGATCATCGGACTTCCGTCCGCGGACGGTGGTATGTACTTCATTCTCACGTCACTGACGCTCGGCGGGCTGAATCTGCTGCCGATCAGTGGACTGGACGGCGGTGCCGTCATGTCGGAACTTCTCTCTCTCTTTATGCTGCCCGACCGTGCATGGCAGGCAGAGCGAATCATCTCGTGCATATGTGCACTTGCTTTTTGGTGTGTGAGCGTCCGGATTCAATTATGCGGAGGGACAAATCTTTCAATGCTGATAATGTCGCTCTATTTTCTGTATTCTGCCGGGCTTATCGGTGAGCGCTCCGGCAGGCGGCAGCATCGTATCCGATAAGGCGCAGCCGTGCCGCAGCCGACTCCGCAGCCGATTCGGTATCAAATATTCCGAACACGGCAGGACCGCTCCCGCTGAGCATCGCCGCGCGCGCACCGTACGACAGGAGACGCTCACGCGCCTCTGCTGCCTCGCTGTGCTCTGAAAGTACGACAGCTTCAAAGGAATTGTACATATGTGCCGCCACGGCTTCAATATCAGCCGAGCCAACCGCGCTGAGTGCTGCGTTAAAGCGCATATCATCGGACGGAAAGGCACATGAATAATGCTCATCAAGCCGACGGTACGCCGCAGGTGTGGAT
>CAKSEM010000169.1 GCA_934446485.1 uncultured Eubacteriales bacterium
GTTCATATGTAGCCTTTCTCCCGCCTCAGGGCGGCGGTTGTGATGTTTGTCCGCTCAGGATATCACCCGGAGCGGCTGAATATGATTTACAGTAATAATTTTATATAATTCTTTCCCGTCTGTCAATAGCCGAATAGCACAAACATATGCTAATTCCGCAAAATCGTATTCTTTATGCGATCGGGGTTTTGACTCTCTACGGTGCATTAATTTCTTTTATGCGGCATAGATTTGTAATCGTATTTATCTCCTTAGATCTGAGACATGACAGAAGAAAGGTTGTGATGCTTTGAAGGAGCGGATCATATCCGAACTCCGCTGCATGATGAGGGAACCGGTGCGACCGATTATCATCATGTTTCTGTTTGCAGCGGGCGGAATAATAACATGGCTTGCTACTGACGGGATCCTTTTTGTTTGGAAGGAGTTCTGTCATCCGCCGTTTTCCATGCCGATCGCTTTGATATTTGCGCACTGGATCATAATATACATTCTCTTTGCTTTGCTCAGTTTTCGCTACAGTGCCTTATCGTGCTGCGGAGAGGCGTGTCTCAGATGTACCGTCGGATACCTTGCAACACTGTTCTGGTGTCCGCTCATGTTTCTCTCATGCGGATGTCTTATAACGCTTCTGTCGCTCGTTCTGTCGGTGTTTCACATACTGTGGGCGCTCGCGACCTGCAACCGCCGTTCCGCAGTTACGGTCTTGATAAGTATTTTTCTCATAGCGTCGGAGATCTACTATATGTACCTAACTGTCGGTTTTTTTGCGGCTAACTGACAATTCTTGCGACATTCGCTCCATATTTATCACAGACAGCAGGTTTATTTGGCGATTATCCTTTAGAATGTATTGACAAATTCCGATTCATCACTTATAATATTTTCATTGAAGTCAATACTCTATCGGAGGAAATCAATGAAAAAGCTGAAAATCATATCTGTTATACTTGCTGCGGTCTGCCTTATGGCGATCTTTCCGTCTTGCGGCAGCGTCCTGACGGTCAAGGATGTAAGATTTACTGCAGTACTTGTAGACCCCAAGGGCGAGATGACACTGCTGTGCGGTGCATTCGGCGGTGACATTAAGGGAACCGCGGACAATCCTCCGACGGTGCTCGATGCGGCGATTGCGCTTCTCGAAGAGAACGGCGTAAATTACAAGACTGCAAGCGACGGAAAGTCCATAACCTCGATATCGTCAAAGTCCGAATCCACAAAGAACGGTTACTCTTACGTCTGGGTCTACGAGATAAACGGCAAGGAGCCTAAGGATAAGAGAGCATATGAGATCGAGGTCCAGGAGGGTGATGTCATCGTATATTACCTGAAGCCTGAGCTTGATACGACCGGCGGAGGCTCCGGTGACGATACTGCATCGACTGACGGGACTGAGACAGTTGCCGGCTGATTCAACCGAATAAAAATATAGGACCGAGAGTGCGTCAAGTAAATGCTGCGCTCTCGGTCCTGTTAATTTCATAAAGTGTCTGCCCCACGCCGAATCACTTGAATAATTCGGCGTGGGGCAGAGATTTCCTTTTATAAATAACCTTGCGGCATCAGTAACGGCCGTAGCTTTGCAAGCAGCGTTTCACCCATCTGTTTCTTCGGCTAAAGCGCGTTCGATTGCAACGGCAAGCTGATCTGCGCATGACGTGCTTTTTGCACCGCAGGTGTTGCCGCGCAGCAGCTCAGATATCCGGCGCGCATCCGCGCCCTCAACGAGACGGGAAATAGCCTTGAGATTTCCGTTGCATCCCCCGGTAAAGCTGACATCATGCAGTTTTCCTCCGTCAATGCTGAATCTGACTGCCGATGCGCAGGTGCCGCGTGTCCTGTACTCATACGTTTTCATATTGCATTTTACTCACTTTCACTTTGGTCTGTTTTATTTGATGGGAACTCAATGTTGATCCCTCCGCTGACGGTTTTGATATGGAGCGAACGGTCATATTGCGCAAGCTCCGTCACATAATCCCCGGGTTGAGGCTTGGAATTTACAAGGATCCCGCCCGCTTCGGTGACAGCTGTAACGGCTGCACTGTCAAACGATACATTTGATCTGAAATCCACACGACCGGCGCCGACGATGATTACAGCATCGGCAAATTCCGATCCGTTGATGTCGAGGTGCGAGTCCGTTGCCGAATACCTGAACACATCGGACGTGCTGTCGTTTACGGTTGTATTGATGCTCTCTCCGATAACTGAGAGAGAAGTTTTTGTCTCGGTGTTGTTAACTGATATCTCACCGGAGTTTGCCGAAATATTTATATCTCCCGAAACGGAAATGTTGTTTATATCTATTCCGCCGTCCGCCGCCGAAATGTCGATCGCTTTGAGAGAGCACCCTTCCGAGAGAGAGACGGTAATTCTGCGGCGTTCACCGTTGTCGCTGAAATTTCTTATGTCAAGCGCATATCTGAGTCCCTTGAAGGTAAGTCCGCGTTCCCAAATATTCACCATGGATTTTAGATCGGAAACCTCTTCAAATGTGATAGCGCTCTGCATAACGGAGAGAGAGTAGTAGTTGGGATTGAAATTATAAAATTCTATTTTCGACTGCTCGGCACCGCCTACAACCGAAATATCGGCAGAATCAACGCCGATGCGCAATCTGGTTACACTGTCCGGAATCTGCGCGGAATAGTATGTGCCGCCGTCCTTTTTCTCAGTGAAGAGAGATTGACCGTTGTTCCGTGCCGTAACGACACCGACCATACATGCGGCGGCGCCGAGAACTATGAGCGCCAAAGATGTTGCGATCCCGACAGCAAGACCGTTTTTCATACGATACCTCCTATTCCGCATAATCTTAGGTGAGTTTCAAAAGAGTTTCATGATAAGCTGTGTCTGAAGTGTCGCAAGTGCGTAAGTGTGCACGATATGCTGCGCCTGATTTTCCGTGTTAATGAAGGTATAGCACCCATAACGAGCGCATACAGCAGTACCGTCAAAAGAGCCGCAGCACCGCCGAGCACGAGCCCGGAGCCGATCTCGTACAGTGCCGCTGCGGGAAATTCTTCAAGCTGCGAGACACCGTATATGAGTCCGATAATGAAAAGGAGTATTCCCGAAACCGTGAGGGCGATCATCACGATTATAAGAGCTGCCGTGACGGCGACAGCTGCCGCTGTTACCGCTGCGATGAGCACCGACAAGAGTGCCGCCGCAGTATATGACAGAAACTTACCCGCCCCCGGCGACATAGCGCGCAGACGGCGTATAAACGGTGTATCGTCGTTAACCTGAGCTTCATCATCTTCTCTGGGGGATATTTCCTCAATCGGAGCGATCAGGTCCGGCGTTACGGAGTGACGGTGGATTATTGAAGCAAGACCTTCGGCAACACGTTCGATATCCGCCGAGTCAAGCTCTGCCGATTCATCGGCAAACATCCCGAGACAGTCCGCATTTGCGGACAGATGCTCCGCTATGGCGGGGGCTACGCCGCGTTCGACCAGGGCATCTGATATGTGTTTTTTTATCTTGCTCATAACGGAAATCTCCATGTAGGAATTTGCCGATTAGAAAAGCGGCGGCAAAAAGTGTGGACAAGTCGTCGGTTTTGTGATATACTCTAAATATTGCGTGTCGTGGCGCTGAAACCACGCGGAGCGATCAAGGATATTTTACATAAATACACCAAATATATTATATCAAAAATCGGAGAAATAATCAAGCATGA
>CAKSEM010000170.1 GCA_934446485.1 uncultured Eubacteriales bacterium
TGTAACGAGTGCAAGCGCAAACACGTTCTTGGCCATAAATATCACGACTATAAAGAGGATCGATATTATGAGCTTCGCGCGCGGGTCAAGTCTGTGCAGGAGCGAATCCCCTTCGCAGTACTGCCCGAGCGCTATATCCATTTTCAAGTTTCAGTCACCAAGCCTTCCTTCGTATGTCAAAGACGTGTGCGTCATGAGTCCCGCCGCCCATCGGACGGCGTACACGCGACACCCGCGATCTCGGCTATCCGTTCGGCTGCATACCCAACGGTATAGACATCGCGGCCGATATCGACACCTCGATCACACAGAGCCGCCGCAACACGGGTTACCTGCGGAATATCAAGCCCTATACCTATAAGCTCGTCAGATCGGCTGAACACTTCAGCACACGTACCGTCCATAACGATCCGTCCGGACGCCATAACGACAATGCGGTCACAATACGTCGCCATGTCCTCCATGCTGTGGCTGACGACGATAACGGATGTGCCGCTCTCTTTCATGTACTTGCGGATCCCGCCGAGTATCGCTCGTCTTCCGCCGGGATCCAGCCCTGCCGCAGGCTCATCGAGCACAAGAAACTCAGGCTCCATTGCTATGATGCCCGCAAGCGCGACACGGCGCTTCTGTCCGCCCGACAGATCGAACGGTGAACGCTCCATCACGTCCGGCGGCAGCATTGCAAAGTGCGCGGCGGCAGCGACACGTTTTCCGACCTCTTCTTCTGAGAGTCCCATGTTCCGCGGACCGAATGCTATGTCCTCGAATACCGTGGATGCAAACAGCTGGTACTCCGGATACTGCATAACGAGTCCCGCACGGAAGCGTATATCGCGTATGCGCTTCGGATCGTCCCATATGTTCACGCCGTCCATCATGACGGTGCCCGACGTCGGACGGGACAGCGCGTTGAACAGCTGCACGAGTGTTGACTTGCCGGAGCCCGTATGCCCGATAATTCCCGTAATTCCGCCGCCGACCGTCAGGTTAATATTTTTCAGCGCGTGTACCTCAAACGGTGTACCGCGATTATAAACATAGTTTACGTCACAAAGTTTAAGTTCAGCCATAGCACACCCACAACATCATGATTTTTTCAGCGCGTCTAACGCCCGCGATATTTCAGCCGCACACTCGTCGGGGCTGAAGATGTCGAGGCGAACGTCAAGCCCCGCCGCACGCATCCGATAGAGCAGTTCCGTAGTCTGCGGCACGTCCAGCCCTGCACGCCACATGGTTTCCGGATCGGAAAACACCTCCGACGGCGTGCCCGATGTCAGAATCTCGCCGCCGTTCATGACGATCACGCGCTCCGCACGCGCAGCCTCTTCCATATAGTGCGTGATAAGCACAACCGTGATCCCCTCATCTCGGTGGAGCCGTTCAATCGTATCCATGACCTCGCGCCGTCCCATAGGATCTAGCATCGCCGTGCTTTCGTCAAATATTATAGTTTCACGGCTCATGGCAATGACGCCCGCGATCGCAACCCGCTGCTTCTGTCCGCCCGACAGTCTGTGCGGTGAGCGGCGCGCATACGCGCGCATACCTACGGTATCGAGCGCCGCATCCACACGGCGGCGTATCTCCTCAGGCGGCATCCCGAGATTCTCACAGCCGAAAGCCACATCTTCCTCGACGACGGTAGCAACGATCTGATTGTCGGGGTTCTGAAATACCATCCCGACGTGTCGGCGAGCCTCAAGTATATCGTCGTCCGTAACCGTCTCTCCGCTCATTAATTGTCCGTCAATGTAGACCTCTCCGGCGTCCGGCTCGGCAAGCATGCACATAATATTGGCAAGCGTCGATTTTCCGCTGCCGTTATGTCCGAGGATCACCGTAAATGAGCCGCGCGGTATCTCAAGGCTGACATCCTTCAGCGCACGGACATCGGGAGATGTGCCGTACCCGCGGTATGTGAAATCTACGTGTCTCAGTTCAATAGCATTATCCATTTCAGTACCTTCCAAGTTGACGGTGCGGCAGCTCCGTCTCATCTCGCGCGGTCGGAGGTCCATCTTGCACTGGCTCCGCTCGGAAGAACAAGTGAACTTGCCGAGACCGGAATTCCGGTCTCTCCGGTTTCAAGCTCGCCGTGCCGTCCGCGCTCTCCGAGAGCACTCATCAGCATGTATCCCATAGTTGCCGGAGAAAGTCCCGTTGTATATGAATTTATCAGGAAAAAGAGTGGGGCGTCCGTCAGAACCTCGGCAACGAGCGATATTAGCTCGTACGCACACTCCTCCAGCTTCCAGACCTCGCCGTTCGGACCGCGACCGAAGGACGGCGGATCCATTATCACTCCGTCGTACCTTCTGCCACGTCTCAACTCACGCTCGACGAATTTTCGGCAATCGTCTACAATGTATCTGCAGGGAGCGTCGGAAAGTCCCGACAGCTGCATATTTTCCCGGGCTGCCGCAACCATTCCGCGGGACGCATCGACGTGACACAGAGATGCGCCCGCCGCAGCGCACGCCACGGTAGCACCGCCCGTATAAGCGAACAGATTCAAAACCGACGGACACTCGCCGGCAGACACGGCGCGACGGATCACCGCCGACGCCCAATCCCAGTTGACCGCCTGCTCGGGAAATATTCCCGTGTGCTTAAAGCCCATAGGCTTAATTCTGAAAGTATAATCGTCATAGTTGATTTTCCACGACTCGGGCATATCGGAAACCACCCATGCTCCCCCGCCTCCTCGTCTGCGATATACGCCGTTCGCCTTCTTCCATCTCGGGTCGCGTTTTGGTGTTTTCCATATGATCTGGGGATCGGGGCGGATAAGTATTATATCACCCCACCGCTCAAGCCGCTCTCCGTCAGATGCGTCGATAAGCTCGTAATCTTTCCATCTATCGCAAGTCCACATTTAACTTTCGCCTTTCTGACGTGTGAATTTCATCGTATCTTTCCGCGCATCGTAGTCGGTTTGTTATAGAATCGGCTTAGGCGCGAGGTTCCGCTGTGTGCATGGCAAACGGCTAGCGCAAGCGCATCTGCGGTATCGTCGGGGGATGGCGGAGCATCGAGCGACAGGAGCATAGTTACCATAGTGATGACCTGCTTCTTTTCGGCTCTGCCGTAGCCTACGACCGACTGCTTGACCTGCAGCGGGGTGTACTCAAACATTGGAATTCCGTTCTGTTCGACGCTGAGGAGGATGACTCCCCGTGCCTCGGCAACGATGATACCGGTCTTCTGATTCGTGTTCCAAAACAGCTCCTCTATGGATACTTCATCAGGAGCATACTTTTTAATTATGCCGTCAAGTTCACGGTAAACCCGAGCAAGCCGCCGTTCGGTCGGCTCGTCTGGGGTCGTCTTTATCGCTCCGTATGCAACGGGACGGAAACGGGTACCGTCGCAATCGATAATTCCCCAGCCGACGATTGCGATACCCGGGTCTATTCCGAGAATTCTCATGGTGTGCCGATCCTTTTTAACTTTACTTTTTGTTCTGTTGACGCTGATTATGTTTTGCGTTTTTATTGCTTATAGAGTTCAACCGATTTTCTTTCCGTTTTTCCGGTTTTCGCCGCAGCCGAGATGTTTTTTTATCCTCATCGTTTTTCTCCCGTGCGGCTGATTGCCTGCGACAGCTTTCTGAATTGAGGTTACTTCTCTCTTTCTTTTGTAAAAGAAAGAGAACAAAGAAAATCTTCCGGGGAGGCGTTC
>CAKSEM010000171.1 GCA_934446485.1 uncultured Eubacteriales bacterium
GCTCATGGCATCGAGCCCCCAAACATACAGCCCCCAAAGAACTCCGACGGTGCAGGCTCCGGTTACGGCAACGGCGGCAGAGACTCTCCACAGACACCCGGCAGCGAGTGCCGCCATGGCGAGCAGCGGTGAGAGCTCCGGCGAGAGCACGGCTCCGCAGACGACGCCGTATGCAACTCCGACGAGAGTGCCGCTGCTTCTCGATGCGAGGAGTACGATCACAAATGCGGCGACAGGAGCGATATCTATGTGCGGCACGAGTCCGGTGAGCGAAACGACTGCGGATGCGGCGACGGCACATCTGCCCGCTTCCGACAGCGTGCGGCTGCGGGATGAGTCGCCGATGCCGGAATAGAGATAGACGAGCGTCGGAGAGATGACTGCGGCAGCTACGGTTGAGACGATGCTCTCCATTCTGTAGCCGTCCGATGCGGATATCACTCCGCCTGCAGCGACCGATGCTGCTGCGGACACGATCATTCTGATGAGCTTTGATTCGTGAAACGAAACCTCCGATGCTTCAACGGCATAGCGGCGGAGTCGGAATATCAAGTGCTCGCCTTTGCTCCCCGCCGGCGTTTCCTCGCGGTGCTCCGGCGGATTGAGCCACCTGCCTATTATGAGACGAAATATAAATACGGCAGAGATTGCTGCAGCAAACACCGTTCCGTCGTCAAGCCGCAGGCAGCCTATGAGTGCACCGCATACGGCTGATGCCGCGCCGGAAAATCCGCCAGCTGCCGCTGCCAGCGCGATCCCGAACGGATGGGACGAAAACACAAAAGTTCCTCCGGATAGGAGTGCGCCTGCCAAACCGTACATAAGCGGCCGCATTACGGCACTCTTCGGCAGCCGTTTTACATATGGAGTTGAACCTTGCTTCAATTTATTTCACCGTCCTTTGATTTTCTGAAGCCATATCACCTCACACAAACCTTGTGCATGACCGTCGGTGAGGACGGCGGAGCTTGAGCCTGTCCGCGGTTTCATGATGCAGAATTATTATAACAGAGCTTGGGTGAAACAAAGGTCGTATGCGGTATGGCGCGAATGAGCTTTTTTTATCGTGCACCGTCGCTGCTGTGCACAAAATGGGAATTAATGGACCTTGGCAATGCGCTGCTCAAGACCTGCCATGCGACATTTTGTACAAAATGAAGGACCGAATTTTGGCTCTTGTGTTAATTGACCGTGATGTACTCGATGTGGTAAAATATTAACGGATATCTAATTTGTTGAGGAGTGTAACAATGAAGAGAATACTGTCAGCGGCATTAGTCATTTTGATGATCGCCGCGCTTGCGGTGACATCAGCAGCTTCTGCTTACGATCCGCCGGATGTGCAGCTTCCCGATTGGATGGAGACGGCGGCACCCCGCTTTCCGTTTACCGACGTTCACCGCAATTCATGGTACTTCAAATATGTGTGGTATGCTGCAGACCACGATTTGATGATGGGCAGATCTGAGGAACTGTTCGAGCCGGACGGTAAAATGTCACGCGCCGAATTTGTGACCATTCTGTTCCGTATTGACGGAGCAAGTGCGGAGTATACCGATAAATTCAGTGATGTCAAGAAGAATTCGTGGTATGCCGGATATGTCGGATGGGCAGTCAATGCGGGAATCATTCTCGGGATGACAGATGACACATTTGAGCCGGATTCACCCATAACACGCGAGCAGGTGGCGGTGATCTTAGGCAGATACGTTCTTGAACGTGACATATATTTCCGCGAGGATCAGGCTGAAATCGATGCTTTTACGGACGACGACAAGATCAGCTCATGGGCATATTCGTTCGTTGATTATATGCGCGTCTGCGGGATTTTCGCCGGCGATGACCGCGGCAGAGTCAATCCGCAGTCACTCATAACGCGAGCGGAGGCGGCAACTCTGATATCGCGCTTTACTATAGGAGTGTCCTGTGACGAGATTTTGATGTCAAACTGCTTCATATATAATACCAGTGCGATGTGGATAATGGAGAAGGGCTTTGTTGCGCCGAATGGGTCGGTTGAAGACGGACTGTATGTCCTCGAAGATGACAGCTTTACGATAAATTGGCGATGGCTCCTTGAGGATCCCGACGATACTCCCGTGATCAGACTGTATTATAAGGGCGGCGCGGGAGATGCGCTTCTGAAGCTTAATGTTTCCGACAGGAGCGCCAATCCGCTCTTTCCGTCTAAGAGCTATGAGCTCGGTGTGACACCGACCGCAGACGGAGAGTATAAGGTAATGGAAGCGGATCTCACCGATATCATGTCTGATGTACGCGCTTTCTACGCCGAGGAGACCGAAAAGTTTAAGTCGGATCCCTCTAACGGATGTTACGGTGACATATACGACTATATGACGGTTACGCTTGATGTGAATCTGGGAGCGGATGACGCGTCGCTGCTCGTGCTGCTCCTTTCCGAGAACCGGGAAAAGATCGCGGATATGACTCTTGAAAAGCTGAAGGATCATCTGCTCGTAGATCATACCGACGGTCTCTTCTTTGAGGAGACGACGGACGAGATTACGGAACGGTATATGTCGGAAGCAGAGAACAGGATCGATGAGATCATGAATGCCGACGGAATCGATCCTGCGGAGATCGACGGCACATGCTACTACATATCTTCCTTGAACGGCAGTGATACAAACGACGGACTCTCACCCGAAAATGCATGGGCGACGGTCGATAATCTATATCAGTCGCTTGCCGGCGGACAGATCATACGAACGGTTCTGAATCCCGGAGACGGTGTGTTCTTCGAACGCGGTTCAACGTTCTATGAGTGCGAGAAGCTAAGGACCGACTACAGCGGAAACCGTTCTCTCTGGGTCCCGGCGGGCGTTACGGTGTCGGCTTACGGCGAAGGCTCAAAACCGCTGTTCTCTCACGAGTACAGAATGAAAACATCTGCGGGTGAGTGGAGTGAGACTGATTATTCCAATGTCTGGAGGCTTGATGAGCTGATAATCGGTACGGAGCTGTGCCTCGAGTACCGTAAGATATGCAATGTCGTCGTAAACGGCGGAGAGATGTACGGGATCGGCGTGAAGGTGGACGATCTTTACGATCCCTTCAGGACCGGAAGCACTGCGGCATACCGCGGGGTCGTAACGAACGGTCGGGACATATTTGAATCAGGAGGCAATTCATTTGAGAATATCGGAGGGCTTTGCCACAACCTCGAATTCTTCCATAATGTGAACACGGGTGAATTCTTTATGTACTACGACGGCGGCAATCCGGGTGAAGTTTTCCGTGATATCAAGCTGTCTCAGTGGGGGTCGGTCGTGTCCGCCGGCAGTGACAAATACATCGATGAGCCTACTGTAGTGGACAACATAGCGGTCAAGTATACCGGGCGGCACGGTATGGAGGTCTTCGGAAATAACCTTACCGTGCAGAACTGCGAGGTTGCATGGATCGGGGGTATAGATATAGGAAACGGCATCGAAAACTGGGGTTCGTGCAAGGATTATACCGTAAAGAACAATTACCTCTACCAGTGCTATGACGACAATATTACCAGTCAGTACAGCGGTGAGAGCAACACTCGCGGCGTGTTGATGCAGGATATTGCCTTTACCGGCAACGTTCTCTCACATTCGACAGCGGCATTTGAACTTTGGGCTCCGCACTATACGGCCGAGCATATCAGTGCGGTTTGGGG
>CAKSEM010000172.1 GCA_934446485.1 uncultured Eubacteriales bacterium
TCGCGTATCTTTTCAAGCTCCGCTTTGATATCCACCACGGTGCGGGCAATGCCGATATCCTGTGACTTCGAGGCTATGGTGTTTGCCTCCCTGTTTATCTCCTGCATGAGAAAATCGAGCCGTCTGCCGGAGCTCTCCTCCGACTCCATGATCTCACCGAATGAGTCAAGGTGCGACGTAAGTCTGACGATCTCTTCGTCTATAGATGCCTTGTCGGCAAAGATCGCTACCTCGGTGAGCAGCCGCTGCTCCGACACCTCGGCATCAAAGTCGTCAAGAATCTGTCTGATGCGCCCCTCGAGCTTCGCGGGATATGCCTTGATGTTCGACTCCGACGCCTCCGCCACACGATCCTTCATCTCGCGGATCTTCTCGAGCTTTGATCCGATGTCGCGCCCGAGAGCAGCGCCCTCGCGCAGTCCCGCCTCAATAAACCGATCGACCGCCACCGACAGTACAGACTTTACGTCCAGCCAGTCGCGCTCCGCATCATCCTCGGGACGGCGGGTGCGGAACAGATCGGATCTTCCGGCGACGCTCATAACCGATATGTCATCGCGCAGCGAAAACTCATCGCGCAGTGCCATGAGCGACGCTATATACGATGCCGCAGCGGCACGGTCGAGAGCGACCTCGACTCCCGTATTCTCTATGGTATCGACGGTAATATATACTTCTACCTTGCCGCGATGGATTCCGCGCTCCGAAATATACGCCTTGACCTTTTCCTCAAGGTAACCGAACTGTCTCGGCAATTTCACCGTGCAGTCAAGGAAACGGTTGTTGACACTTTTGATCTCTGCCGTAATATCGCGGTCTCCCCGTTCGGATAGAGCCCGATGACGGCCGAACGCGGTCATGCTTCTTATCATGAAGATGTATCCTTTCGGTATCGATGTTAACAGTGGGTATTATCCGCCATAATATACATTATATTATACATCAGCGATCCCGTCTTGTCAATGAAAAAGGCTGAGAAAATCGTGATTTTCTCAGCCCTGCGCTCATATTTCCCGTCAATTACAGTCCAAGCTGCCCGCGTAGGATCCCTGCCGCAGCAGCAAGAGCTTCGCCGATCTTATCCGCGTCACGTCCGCCGGAGGTCGCGCTGTCTGCGCGTCCGCCGCCGCGCCCGCCGGTCACGGCACTCACTTCCCGCAGAAGGTTTCCTGCATGCGCACCTTTCTCTACGGCTGCAACGCCGCACGCTCCCACAAAGTTTATCTTTCCGGAATTGCGAACGGCAAACACCGTCACAGTTGCAGGGTCAGCTTCACGCAAACGGTCGGATATTCCGCGAGCCGTGTCTACCGTCATCTCCCCGAGATCCGAGGCAATGAGGCGCACTTCCCCGACCTGCTCTGCAGATGAAGCAATCTCGGAAAGTCTCGACTCGGCGAGGGATGAATTCAGGCGGTCGATCTCACGCTTAGCCGCTGACAGCTCGGCGGTAAGGTGCACCGCGCGCACAGGAACATCGGCGATGTTCCCCGCCTTCAGCACGCCTGCCGTCTCCTCTAGAAGCGACTCGCGTTCACGTACAAGTTCCAGTACGCCCGTACCCGTCACACCCTCGATCCTGCGGACACCCGCAGCAACCGACGATTCCGAAACGATCTTGAACAGCCCGAGCTGTCCCGTGCTCTCGGCGTGTGTTCCGCCGCACAGCTCGCACGAAAAATCACCCATGCGCACAACGCGCACCCTCTTGCCGTACTTCTCTCCGAAGAGCGCCATTGCACCGAGGAGGCGCGCGCTCTCAATATCCGTCGTTTCGGTCGTTATCTTACGATCCACAAGGATATTTGCATTTACAAGCGCCTCGACCGCGGCAAGCTGCTCGCGGCTTACCGGCTCATAGTGCGAGAAGTCGAAGCGGACTCGATGCTCGTCGACGTACGAGCCTGCCTGCTCGACGTGCATGCCGAGCACGCGGCGGAGCGCCGCCTGAAGGAGGTGGCAAGCGGAATGGTTCCGCATGATGGCGTGCCGTCTGACGTCCGATATATCCGCGGTGACCTCATCTCCAACGGAAAGCGTCCCCGAGACCGCCGTGCAGAGATGGAGGTACACACCGTCGCTCTTCTTCGTATCCGTTACGTTGAGAAGCGCACCCTCCGAATAGATCGTACCGGAATCACCGACCTGTCCTCCGCCCTCTCCGTAGAACGGAGTGCGGTCGAGGATCACCGTGCAGTCGCCCTCAGATACCGACTCAACCGATTCATCCTCGGCAAGTATCGCTATAACGTGAGCGGTGCTCCTGTAGTCCGTGTAACCCGTAAACTCAGTCTTCTGCAGCCCGGAGAGCGCGGACTTTGACGACTCGCTCCAGCCGGAAATGTTAGCTCTGGCAGCACGTGCGCGCTCGCGCTGCTGCTTCATCAGAGCAGAAAATGTCTCCTCATCGATTCCGAGATTACTCTCGAGCGCGATCTCGCGCGTCAGATCAAACGGGAAACCGAAGGTATCATACAGCTTGAACGCCTCCTTGCCGGAGAGTGTGTCTGCACCTTCGCTGAGCCTTTTGCGGATGATATCCGAGAGGATCGACAGTCCCGCATCGATAGTAGCGTTAAACCGATCTTCCTCAATGGATATGACCTTCTTTATATAGTCGCGGCGTTCGCCGAGTTCGGGATATCCGGAGATATTTTCGTCGATCACGATATCGGAAAGCTCAGAGAGGAACCCGACGGATATGCCGAGCAGCTTGCCGTGGCGTGCGGCGCGGCGCAGAATCCGGCGCAGGACATACCCTCTGCCCTCATTCGACGGTGTCACGCCGTCGCATATCATAAATGTCGCGCTCCTGATATGGTCGGTGATAACGCGGATCGAAACATCATCCTTGTGGTTTTCTCCGTACTTCTTACCGGAGATCTCCACGACGCGGTCGAGGATCTTGCGTATGCTGTCAACCTCAAACATATTGTCCACGCCCTGCATGACGCAGGCGAGACGTTCAAGCCCCATGCCGGTATCGATGTTCTTCTGCGCAAGCTCGGTGTAATTTCCGTTTCCGTCATTGTTGAACTGCGAGAACACGTTATTCCAGATCTCCAGGAAGCGGTCGCAGTCGCAGCCGGGGCCGCAGTCGGGAGAGCCGCAGCCGTACTTCTCGCCGCGGTCGAAGTAAATCTCGGAGCACGGTCCGCAGGGACCCGTTCCGTGCTCCCAGAAGTTGTCCTCACGACCGAGCTTCTTTATGTGAGATTCGGGCACGCCGATCTCGTCACGCCATATCGCATACGACTCGTCGTCTCCCTCATATACGGACGGATACAGAAGCTCACCCGGTATTTCGAGCACCTCGGTGAGAAATTCCCACGACCATGAGATTGCCTCTCTTTTGAAGTAGTCTCCGAATGAAAAGTTCCCGAGCATCTCAAAGAACGTGCCGTGGCGCGCCGTAATGCCGACACGGTCGATATCCGGCGTGCGGATACACTTCTGGCACGTCGTAACGCGGCGTCTCGGAGGCTCCGCCTCACCGGTAAAATACTTCTTCATCGGTGCCATCCCGGAGTTTATGAGCAGGAGAGACTTGTCCCCCTGCGGGATGAGCGGGAAAGAGGGGAGACGCAGATGCCCCTTCGATTCAAAAAACGAAAGATATTTTTCTCTCAGATCACTCAGTGA
>CAKSEM010000173.1 GCA_934446485.1 uncultured Eubacteriales bacterium
CCGTAACACCGAGCTTCATTATCGCCTCGGCAATCATGGCTCCGCTGATATCGGCAGGCGTGATCCCAAAGTCGGCGGGACGGGACGGGAATTCAACAGAAGAGATGCGGGAGAGCGTATCATCATATATGCTGCGGGGCTCCGAGAGTTCCAGACGAATGAGAACTCTGTCCGAGAGTATGTCTGACATCTCCGGTGTTCTCTACCGTCTGTCGGACACGATAACATCGCCCGACACGGAAGAGCTTGCCGAGATCTGTGAGGCAGCATTTGACGAGCACTGCTCACGGTGCGGCATGAAGAGCTCCTGCTTCGGCAGAGAGGCGCGCCGTACCGAGGAGCTTCAGGCACGTATGACTCTTCAGCTCAGAGAGAACGGTAAAATCAGCGCGTCGGTCATACCTCCGGACATGGCACGTCGCTGCTACAGCATGGGGGAGATCATAGACACGATGAATCACGGATTTGCAAAACGCATTGCAGAGGCAAAGCTCTACGATCGCACGTCCGTCGTGGCGGCAGACTACGAAGTCATGTCGGATGTACTTCGCGAATCGTCCGATTACGATTCGGACGAATACGAATGTGACCGCGATCTGACTCAGAAGCTGCGCGAAGGACTGCGCGGCACCCCGTTTTCGGCAGAAAGCATTGCAGTTTTCGGCAAACGCATAAAAAGAGTCGTTGCGCGCGGAGTTAACATGGATTCGGGTGTGCTCGGCGCAGATGATATACAGAGTATATTTTCATCAGCCTGCTCCATGCCGCTCGATACGCCGGAATTTGAGCTCGACGGCGCACGCGTCATCATGAAGCTGCGGATGTCTCCGCGTCTCAGCATTCGCTGCGGCAGAGCATCGGTATCACTCACTGAGGTTCGGCGTGATCCGCTTCGCGGAGATCGCACACATGGCATATCAGACGATGCAACGCGAATATTCTCCCCTGGCTCCGGCTGCCTCGGACTCGGGCGCACAGCATCTGAAGAATGCGGCGATGTCATATCGGCATTTCTCACAGATGATAAACGGTTTTTCATGCTCATCTCGGACGGAATGGGCAGCGGACGTGAAGCAGCCGTGACCTCCGGAGTATGCGCCGTCTTTCTTGAACGGATGCTCTGTGCAGGGGCCTCGATGGACACCGCACTCAAGATGCTTAACTCGATGATGCGTGTGCGCGAGGGCGAATGTTCGTCAACCGTCGATCTCATGGAGCTTGACCTTATCAACGGACGAGCCCGCTTCGTTAAGAGCGGTGCGGCACCGTCGTTCGTCCTTCGCCGAGGCAGACTGTTCAGGCTGCAGTCAAAAACCGTGCCGATAGGGATAGTACGGGCACTCGACGCCGAAATGATAAAATTTGAGACCGAGCCGGGAGACACCGTCATTATGCTGTCCGACGGGGTCGCACGCAGCTTTGAGGACTGTCCGTGGCTCTTTGACCTTCTGTGTGACCCGAATGAATGGTTGGACGACCCTGAACGGATGGCGCGGAAGATCGTCAAATGTGCGATCCAAAACGGCGGAGATGATGACATAACGGCAGGGGTAGTATATATCGAATAATGAGAGCGCCGGCACTCAAAGTGCCGGCGCTCTCATTATTCGGCCTTCTAAACTTCGGCACAGATGCCGCAGATCCACACGTCAAGCCGACAGATCCGTTATAATCTGCACGCCGAAATCGGAATTTGCGATCGGCCATTATATAGTGTACTCACAGCATATATATTCCGAATGCCCGACGCGCATATTTTTTACAGACGCACAAAACCCCCGGGCAATCGGAGGTTTTATACATCTCAAGAACTGAAAATCAGCGCTCAGTTCTCTCGCTTAACAAGGAGCGTTACTATCTCAAACGGTGAGAACTCCACCTCGGCTGCACCCGAATCGAGCTGCAGCTCACATTCGATCTCCTCGAGCATATTTGTACGCCAGACACGTGCGCCCGCACCGAAATCGAGGCGGCAGAGTGTGCGATTCCGTTCGCACTCATAGAGGCGCAGGACATACGCCCCACGTTCGTCCTCAGCCGTTTTGACCGACTCACAGATAATGTTGGGTTCGGATATCGCAACGGGGGAGTCCGCAGCATAGTTGAGTACACCGTCAGATACGACGGGCGGATGGTTCAGCTCATAAGCAGGGTGAACAACAGCCTCTGCGGAAAGTGCGCCCTCGTGCGGCAGGAGAGAGTACACCATGCTGTGAACGCCGCGGTCGTTCGTAGTATCGGGGCGGCAGCCTCCCCGGTGAAGTGTCAGCATCATTTCGGAGCCGCGCACCGATATACCGTACTTGCAGTCGTTGAGCACAGCCACTCCGTACCGCGTTTCGGAAAGGTCCGTATACTTATGGTTGCAAACCTCAAACTTTGCAAGCTCGGCGGAATCGTTTTCGGTCGTCGGACGCTCTACGTATCCGAACTGGATCTCATTTGCGCACCTTGTTGCGCGGATCGCCGTATCAAACGATGCCTTGAGAACCGAATGACGTTCGTTCCAGTCAACGGTCATCTCAAAGTCTATTCTCGGATCGGCAGCGTAAAACACCGTGTCAACTACGGCTTTTGAGTGTCTGCCGATCGGGTACTCGGTGCGAAGCCTGAACTCCACCTCCCCGTCTGACACAACACACGGCGGAGCCGAAGCCCTCACCTTCGAGAGCTTCATAAACACATCATATTCAAGCTCCCAGTTGTCGTACTGCGTCGAAACATCCTCGCCGAACATGAGACGCCCGAGCGGATGCTCCGATGTTCCGGCAATCTCACGGCGGCGTCTCAGGTCTGTGAGAGACGAAATATATCCGTCTCCGTCGATCACTGCGGAATAGTACGGAGTTTCAAGCCTTTCACCGTCAAAGCTGAACGGCGACGGCATCGCATCGCGTGTACCGCGGTGCAGCACTGCCGTGCCGAAAGCGGGAATATCGACCGATACCGCCGTGTGCTCACTTCCGTCGGGCAGGCGGTACGTCTGTGACGGAGCGTCCGTAAAGCCGCACGATCCGTCAAAAACCGCCGTGTCATGTCTGTCAAAGGATAAAGTATTGAAGAGTGTTACAGCATCGCAGTCTCCGTCGGTCATACTGTCGGCATATGACGCAACGACACCGCGCACGTCCGAAATGAGCCCCGTCATCTCTTGACGCGCAAGATCATTGACGCACTCGATACAAGTTCCCGGCAGAATGTCGTGGAACTGATTTTTCAGCATCAGCTTATACAGCTCATCCGTGCGCGGGTGGCGCTCACTGCCCGCAAGGACGTTCATATACTCCATATCGCGCAGCGCCGACTCGGCAAGGCGGTTGTTCTTCTTTATATCGTGCATCTGCGTCAGCGTACCGCGGTGGAATTCAAGGTACAGTTCCCCATCGTATACGGGGAGGCGGTCCCGCCGTTCTTCAAGACGATGCATGAATTCCGACACTGACATCTCCTGCACCTCAGGCATTCCCGGGACATCGCGCATACGGTCAATATACTCGAACATGCCGTATGACGGTCCGCCGCCGCCGTCGCCGTAACCGTATGCAAGGAGCCGCATATCGGAAGCGTCCTTATTTTTGATATAGGCGATGGCTCCCGTGAGCTCCTCGGCATTCGGTATAACATTCACAGTGTTGAGGTG
>CAKSEM010000174.1 GCA_934446485.1 uncultured Eubacteriales bacterium
ATACTGCACAGATCGTTGAGACTGACTGGAGATGTGCATACTTTAACGGATATGCTGACGGAAACGGCGGCTTCTATGTAGTCGCAGAACGTGACTGCAAAGCTGATGCTCTTGCATCAAAACTCGGTGTGACCCTCGGATCAGGCGCGACATACATATGGGATGCCTGCTACATTTTCCACATTCAGGATGCGAGCCGTGCCGAGGTAGATGTTAAGACTGTCTATGAGCCTCAGTATACTGCTGACGGATCAAATCCGAGGCAGAACGTTTCTCACTACAATAAGGGTGACACGTTCCTTGACTCCGACGGAAATCTTCACATCATCTATACGGTTACCGTAAAGAACCGCAACAATATGTTCTATGCAATCTATGACCGCAATCTAAACGAAATCAAGAATGCGCCGATTACTTTGACCGTTACTAACGATCGCAAAATATCGTACTGCGTAAGCCTTGCTGAGGATTCTGACGGAAATATGTACATCTTTGCGATTTACGCATACGCTAGTGAAAAGACCGCAAAGGTTGAAATATGGAAGTCCGCCGATGGTGGTATGACGTATAATAAAATCGTCGAGCCGGTTGAGTTGAAGGTAAAGACTGATGATGGGAACACAGATGCAACGCTTTCGCCGAGCAACATGATATCCTCGACCCGCCGCAATTTCTCGCTTCAGGACAACGTAGTCGGGATCCTTATTGCTAACAGCAATTCAACCGGACTTTCCGATTACTATTACTTCTCGATCGAGCTTCCCGGCAACGATTGACACGTTTGTTCAAAAACGCATATCAATTAAAGAAAAGCGACTGCCAAATTCGGCAGTCGCTTTTTTAATCAGCACCTGAAAATCCGTTACTTATCGTCGGTTCCGTGTCGTGCGTTCTTTATCATGCGCCGCAGCTCACAAAGCGCATCCGAGAGCCCGCCGACGCGGTCGATAAGCCCACATTCCGCTGCCCGATTTCCGTCGATCAGCGTGCCTGTGTCCGTTGCTATCTGATCGGTCGCCATAAGCATTTTACGAAATTCCTCCTCACTTACACCGGAATGCGTTGTTACAAACCGAATTATGCGATCCTGCATCTGCTCGAAATAATAGTAAGTCTGCGGTACACCGACTACCGTTCCGTTCATACGCACGGGGTGGATCGTCATGGTGGCGGACGGGACAATAAAAGAACAGTCAGCCGAAACGGCAAGGGGAACGCCGATTGAATGTCCTCCACCCAATACGAGTGAAACGGTAGGCTTTGACATACTTGCAACGAGCTCTGCTATTGCAAGTCCGGCTTCCACGTCGCCACCCATCGTATTCAGAACCATGAGCATTCCGTCGATTTCAGGGCTTTCCTCAATGGACACGAGCAGCGGTATTATGTGTTCGTATTTTGTTGCTTTTTGTCCGTCTCCGAGGAGGTAATGTCCTTCGATCTGCCCTATTACCGTCAGACATTGCACAGTGCAATCCTCTCCTTTAGAGATGACACCGCCGCTTTTTATGATATATTCGAGTTTATCTCCGGCTTCTTCGCCGCCGATCTTCAGATTTTCTCCGCTGTGCTCCTCACTCATCTCTGATCAGCCTCTCTGTCTTAGTGATTTTGCGCCGTGAGGCGCTGCTTTGCTGTATTATTGCGCACATTTGTAAGGATTATTCATTATTGTTGCGCGAGCACCGTTTTCCAAAATGCGGCGGGGACTTGATTATTTTTGTGTGTGAGTGTATAATTAACATATAAAATCGAACGGAGAAAAACTGAGCTTGTTATTTGAAAAATATATTATGCCGCAGATGATGGCGGAAACCTACAGAGACGTTACCCCGGAGATCCTGTCGAGGCTCGGCATAAAGCTGCTCATTTGCGATATCGACAACACACTTGTAACGTACGATGACCCCGAGCCGACTGCTGAGCTTTCGGAATGGTTTCGCGGGATGAGCGATGCCGGCATAGCAGTTGCATTCGTATCTAATAACCACGCGGAGCGTGTAAATCTATTTAACAGAGATCTCGGATATACGGCATTTGCAGACGCACACAAGCCGGGGATACGGTGTATTACCGAAACGATGGAACGACACGCTGTCTCAAAAGGGGAGACAGCACTTCTTGGGGATCAGCTGTTGACGGATGCTGCCGCGGCAAACCATGCGGGAATATATTCAATAATCGTCCCGCCGATCAAAGATAAGAAGAGTCTCTTTTTTCGCATGAAGAGACTCATTGAGAAGCCTTATATCAAAAAATACAAAAAAAGGAGCGTACATAGAATATGAGCAGAGCTGCAGAGCGCTTGGAGAAGCTGCGCGGGTATATGAGGGAGCACGGTATAGATGGCGTCTATATTACGTCAACCGAGAACTTTCTCTACTTTTCGGGATATAATAACCCGGACGGATATATGCTGATAACCGATCGGAGCGCCGTAGCATATTCAGATTTCAGGTATATTGAGGCAGCACGTGAGCATACATTCCCGGAGTGTACCGCTGAGCTTACGGATTCCGGCGCAGTGCGCGCGATCGTTGAATCCGACGGAATCGTCACGCTCGCAATAGAGAATGAAGACATGACCGTCGCAGGACTTGATGCACTTGAACATTCACTTGAGGGAACAGGCTGCAAGATCTGTGAGCTCGGTGACACGCTGACGCTTATGCGTGCTGTTAAGGATGACGATGAGGTTGATATGATCGTTGCCGCACAGAGAATAGCTGAGGGAGCCTTTGAGCATCTTCTGCGTGTGATTCGGCGCGATATGACGGAAATTGAGGTAGCGGCAGAACTCGAATACTATATGAAGCTGCATGGATCCGAAAATCCGTCGTTTGATACGATTGCGGTTTCCGGGCGTGCATCGTCCGTGCCGCATGGGACTCCGCGTACCTGTCAGCTTGAAGATGGCTTTCTCACTCTTGACTACGGTGCAAAGATCGGTTCCTATCATTCGGATATGACACGAACCATCGTTATAGGGCGCGCCGATGACGATATGCGCCGCCTTTATGACACTGTGCAGAAGGCACAGATTGCCGGTATTGAGGCGGTGGCTGCCGGCCGTGATTGTGCCTCGATCGACCGTGTATCGCGAGATATAATAGACGGCGCGGGATACGGCGGATGCTTCGGTCACGGCTTGGGTCACGGTGTCGGGCTGCTCATTCATGAGCTTCCGCTGCTTTCAAAGCGCGGAGAGGGAGTAATTCTCGAACCTGGCAACATCGTAACGGTCGAGCCCGGCATTTACATCGAAGGGAAGTACGGTTGCCGAATAGAGGATATGGTCCTCGTTACGGAGAACGGCGGAGTTGATCTGACCGAATGCAGCAGGGAACTTATAGAGATCTGATTTAGATTACGTAAATAATTCATGAGCAGGCGGTGTTAATATGAAAGTTGCAATAGTCACAGGTGCATCGGGAGGACTCGGCCTCAGGATGCTTCAGGAATGTCGCACGGTTCATCCGGAAATTGATGAATATTGGCTCGTTGCACGTAATGCAGCGCGAATGTGCGATGCAGCTCGCGGAATCGGACGGCAGTGCAGAATATTTTCGCTCGATCTTACCGATTCGAATTCATTGTCGGTTATCGGCAGAGTTCTCGGAGAACTGCGC
>CAKSEM010000175.1 GCA_934446485.1 uncultured Eubacteriales bacterium
TCCTTATCCTCCTCGTGAAATAGGAAAAGCCGAATGAGTTTCAGTGCTCATTCGGCTTTTCTGTGTGACAGGTTATGATTGAATATGTTGCTCGAATACAAACTCCTTTCTAAATGTAATTGTTTGGACTAAATCATCATACTCGCGTCTAAATGCTTAAAGGCTTTCTGACTGAGTCCTATTATATCACTCTCATCGGAACGGGTATCTATCGCCGATGAGGCTACGGCATTCGCAAAGCCCGTAATTGGTACGAGAGTGCCGGCGCCGGTGTGCTTTGCTATATTGTCGAACACGCCGATGCCGGTCAGGAGAACGGCGATAAATATGAGTGTTACCGATACGAGCATCCCTGCGTTGTCATCCGATGCGCCGAGCATGCTGTAAAGACTGCGCAGGGCGTGACCGAAGGTGCAGATCGCGCCGCCCGACAGAAAAGCGAACAAACAGTTTCGTCCGGTCGGTGACTTTTTGGCTCGTGCGTCGGCGTACCTTTTATAAGTTTTGCTGTCAGTATTCATATATCCTCCGATCATCTGCCGCAGAGCAACTCTTCGACGATGGTATTACGGATATATTTTTGACTGAGATAGATGGTAATATGCGCGAGACGCGAAAATAACACGGCACCGCAGCTGCGGTGCCGTGTATGTATGCTTTTCAGCTCTCCGAGACATCGTGATCTATGATCTTAAGGTTTGCCGGAAGGATTCCCGCTGCTTCATAGACGATCTCACTTATTTGCGCCGCCTCTCCCGGGGTCAGCGTGTCGCTTTTTACAATAACGCTTGCGCTGTCGCCGTTAACGAGTGCCACACAGCGTTCAAAGCCTTTCGACGTAACCATCGTTTCAATGTTGGCTTCTTTTTCGATCTCTCCGGCAATGCGGTTGATGTCCGCCATTGCCGACTCCTTTGCGGTTGTATCTGATTCTTCGTTTTCCGTTACCTCACGCAGGACCTCAATCGCCTCGTCGCGTGCTTTCTGCCTTCCTAGAGATACGGATTCGAAGTAATCTCCGTCAACCGTCGCGCCGGAGGTGAGAGCGTCGCCGTCTTCGCCGATACTGCTGAGATCAAGCGCCATCTCACGCTTTTCCTCTGATTTGGCAGTCTCTGCGTCCGATGTGTCGGGGTCGTTTCGGAACAGCATAAAGTTGAGTACGACTGCACTGCCGATCAGTGCCACAGCACCGACGAGCGCCAGTGTGCGTTTGCCTGCACGTTTGGGCAGTGTGCGTACTTTCTCCCATAGCTTCTGCAGTGTTTCATTTTTCATTCTTAAAAACCGTGCCTTTCTTGTGACTTGATCGGTAATACATACTATGCCGTGTCGGCGGGCGATATGACTCTTTATGATGTTATCATTATTCTGTTTGACGCTATGCCGAGAGCAGCCGAAAGAAGTGCTGTGAGCTTAGACTGAACCGACGGGTCAGAGCCGTGCTCGCATACGACGGCAACGCCTCGGATTTTCGGGCAGATTTCCGTTATGGGTACTGCCTCACTGTCTCCGGAGCGTTCAAGCGTGAGATAGCTCTCCGAACGCGAACTGCGGTCGGATGATATCTCGTCGTTGCTGTTGGCTGCCAAGACAACCTCTCGCCCGGACTCAAGTGTTATGAGCACCTTTGCGTGACTGATCCCGTCAACCGAGGTGACGAGAGCGGATATGCGTTCCTCGAGCGCCGCGGTGTACTCCGTAAGCTCTTCGGCGGCACTGCGCTCTGTCTGTACCGTGGTATCATCCGATTTGCCGCCGCGGGGATTGAAGAGAAGGAGCAGTCCGAGAGCAAGAAGTACAGCAACCGCTATTATAGCTTTACGGCCGCTGAAAGCTTCTGTCGGATTTTTCATACTATCACCATCCTTTCCGATCTACGGTCCGAATATGCGCACGTCGCACATGAGAGATTCGCTCAAATACTCCATGGCGCGTCGCCGCGCCTCTTCGCTTCTTTCCGACGAATATACCTGTACTTCATCTATTGTTACGGCATCCGGGTCATCATCATTGATGACGAGCCGGATGCGGATTCCGTCTCTGTCAAAGCCGTAGCGTTCGGCGAGCGTGTCGGTGATGTACCGGGAGATGTTGTCGGCTGCCGCATCTATGACTGCGCCGTGCTCGGACGAGCCGACCGTCGTCTGCCCGGAAAGGTGTGACATTGCATCGACTGCATATCTTGCCGATGATATAAACGAGGATATGCCGCGGAGCGGGGCGGCGATCACGAGCAACAGCACGACTGCGCAGATATACTTTACGTATCGGTCGCCGTGCTCGCCGTCTTCGGGCAGAATCGATGTGAGTGCGGCTGCGGCGCATGATGCTACGATTATACTTCGGATATACTCTGACACTGTGCGCCTCCCATCTGAGCTACGACAGCCCCGAATTCATGAACAGCGTTACCGCAAAAATAAACATAACGGCGCTGAGCGCTGCCGCCGCGCAGAATATCTCGATTACGGAACCGGCACCGCGTATTATGCGCGACGTGTCCTCGGCCCCCAGAATGTCAGACACCAGCCGACATGCCGTGAGGCAGAGACGGGTCAGAATGAGCGAGATAAGTCGCGGCAGCAGGAGAAGAAGGATGATGACGATCCCGATCCCACCCGTCGTTTTGCGGATCATTGACAGGCTTTCTCCCACCGTAGTGAGTGCATCGGACAGCGCTCCGCCGACGATCGGTACGTAGCTTCCGACGGCAAATTTGACGGTCCGCGCCGTGAGGCTGTCTGCGCCTCTGGCGAGAGATGTCTGCATTCCGAGAACAAATGAGAATACCGTGACAGAAACTCCGAGGGTTCCGATAAGCGCTTTCTTTGCAGATTCGATGAAACCGGAAATGTCTATGCTTTTAAGTATGGATGCTACTACTGTGAGTGCCATAAGCGCACCGGCAGCCGGTATCAGCACCGCGTGAGTCAAATTCTCGGTTACGGTTATGTACAGCATAAGCGCTGACGATGACACGGACATTTGCGTCGGGGTGCCGGATGATATCATTACCGCATTCATTACGGGGAGCATGGCATTCATCATCGACGTAAGGTTTGAGATAAACACGGACACGCTCCGCGCTGCATTTTCCGAGGCGGCAGCAACCGAAGCTGCGGCTGCAAGAGATACTACGGTGCCGTAAACCTGACGAATGCCGCCGTTTCCGGTTATGCCGACGATGTGTCCCGCGAGAGAGCCGGCGACTATGATGCTGAGTAGAGAGACGAGGGCGGAGACAGCGGGAAACAGCAATTCGCGCAGCGAATCAGACACAGCGCCGATCCAGTATCCGGGTGACAGCTTGTCACGCAGCGCTGTGCGTCTGTCGGATTCGTTTTCGGAAGATGTATAGTCGTGTATCTGTCTGCGCACATCCTCCGGAAGTGACTCGATTAGGCTGTCTATCTCCGTATCGGGATACAGTGATGCCGAATCCTTATCCGACCTGTATTCGTATTCGATCCCTGCTATGGGAAGAGCCGCGAAGATCATTACGATGATTGCCGCTGCGGCGGCAATGCAATATCTGTATTTTTTCATATGTTCAACATTCCGAGTGACAGCTCTGCAAGCTCGGTTATAAGCGGAAGCGACA
>CAKSEM010000176.1 GCA_934446485.1 uncultured Eubacteriales bacterium
TGAAGGCAGTCGACGAGTACATCCCGACTCCTGACAGAAAGTCTGACCTCCCGTTCCTTATGCCTGTCGAGGACGTCTTCTCCATCACGGGCCGCGGTACGGTTGCTACCGGTAGAGTTGAGTGCGGTACTGTCAAGATGTCCGACACTGTCGAGATCATCGGTCTGACTGAGGAGAGAAAGTCCACTGTCATCACCGGTATCGAGATGTTCCGTAAGCTCCTTGACTCTGCTGAGGCAGGCGACAACGTCGGTCTGCTTCTCCGCGGTATCGACAAGAAGTCGATCGAGCGTGGTCAGGTTCTCTGCAAGCCGGGTTCCATCAACCCGCACACCAAGTTCAAGGGTCAGGTTTACGTTCTGACTGAGAAGGAAGGCGGCCGTCAGAAGCCGTTCTTCTCCGGTTACAGACCGCAGTTCTACTTCAGAACGACCGACGTTACCGGTACCATCACTCTTCCGGACGATGTTGAGATGTGCCGTCCCGGCGACAACGTAGATATGTACGTTGAGCTCATCACTCCTATCGCTATCGAGAAGGGTCTCCGTTTCGCTATTCGTGAGGGTGGTAGAACGGTCGGCTCCGGCGTCGTTGCTGAGATCAATCAGTAATCACTAAATAATGTTATTCGGAGGGGGCACTGTGCTGCTCCCTCCGAGCATATGAGAGCCATGCTCTCCAAGCTTTCGGGGACAGGTGAAATTCCTTACCGGTGGTTAAAGTCCACGAACCCGTTGCGTTCTGCGCACGGGCCGATCGGGTGTAATTCCCGTACCGACGGTTAGAGTCCGGATGAGAGAAGACACAATATGTGCCGTTCTGCGGCACTGCTCCCGATCGTATGTATGTGGTCGGGAGCTTTTGTTTCTCCTCATATATTAATTTTATCAGAGGAGCTTATTCTAATGCCTAAGAATCTATCAAATAAAAACCGCATAATAACCGTCGTTGCCGTGGGTATGTTCTCTGCACTCGCCTATGTTGCCTGTGCACTCTTTCACTTCAAGGCATCGTTCCTTACATTTGATTTAAAGGATGCGGTTATGACTACCGGCGCCATGATATTCGGCCCCGCTTCCGGATTTGCTATGGCACTCATAGTATCACTCATTGAAGCGCTGACGATCAGTACGACCGGATACTGGGGTTTTCTAATGAATCTTGCCTCAAGTGCTGCATTTGCCTGCACCGCAAGCATAATCTACAAGAGGCACCGCACTATGAGCGGTGCTGTTGCGGCTATGGCGGCGGCGTCAGCCGTGACCGTTGCTGTCATGATACCCGCAAACCTCATAATTACCCCTATCTTCACAGGAACGAGCACAGCTGAAGTTGCCGCAATGGTTCCTACACTGCTCCTTCCGTTTAACATAGCAAAGGTCATAACGAATGCAGCATTCGTATTCATACTGTACAGTCCCATATCGACTGCCGTTCGCCACGCCGGTTTCAAGCTGTCTGAGCAACCGCTGCGCACAAAGAGCGGTAAGCGATACATAGCAGTTGCACTCGGTGCAGCCTCAGTCGCCGCAGCCGCAATCACATTCTTCTTTTTATATTTGAACGGAACGGTCACAATAGGATAGATTTTTGCAAATGCGGGACAAATATCAAAAACACTGTTGATATTTGTCCCGTCCTGTGATATAATAATCGAAGGGAATCTTCCCTGAAACCAAATATACTTATCAAGAGTGGCTGAGAGACTGGCTCTGTGACGCCCGGCAACCTATCGTTTCGACAAGGTGCCAATTCCCGAGAGATGAGTTTATACGCCCTCATTTTGAAGGATCGCTCCTCAAAATGAGTTTTTTAATACTCGGAATGCCGCTGCAAGATAAATTCACGTGAAAGGCTCGGTATATGTTATGAAAAGACTTTTTACCTCCGAATCCGTCACCGAAGGACATCCCGATAAAATCTGTGACCAGATATCGGACCGTATTCTTGATGCTATTCTGGAATCCGATCCGAATGCCCGTGTTGCGTGCGAAACCACCTGTACTACGGGTGTCGTCATGATAATGGGGGAGATCACAACGAGCGCTTACGTCGATTTTCAGAAGATCGTGCGCGACACCGTTGTTAATATCGGTTATGACCGTGCAAAGTACGGCTTTGACGGAAATACCTGTGCCGTCCTCAATTCGATCCACGAGCAATCCCCCGACATCGCGCTGGGCGTAGACCGCTCTATTGAGTCAAAGAACGGCGAAAGCTCTGACGGCCTAAATACCGGTGCCGGAGATCAGGGGCTTATGTTCGGTTATGCGTGCGATGAAACTGCGGAGCTCATGCCGCTCCCGATCTCTCTCGCCCACAAAATGGCAAAACGCCTGACCGAGGTACGTCGCAACGGCACACTTCCTTATCTCAGACCCGACGGAAAGACTCAGATAACGGTCGAGTACGACGGTGACCGACCTGTAAGACTTGACACTGTAGTCGTTTCCTCTCAGCATGATGCAGACACGGCGCTTGAAAAGATCAGAGCTGACATCATTACGCACGTAATTCGCCCGTCGGTTCCCGACGGACTTCTCGATGACAACACCCACATATTCGTAAATCCGACCGGGCGCTTTGTAGTCGGCGGTCCTATGGGTGACAGCGGGCTGACCGGTCGTAAGATCATCGTTGACACCTACGGCGGTTATTCGCGCCACGGCGGCGGTGCATTTTCCGGCAAAGATCCGACTAAGGTCGACCGTTCCGCTTCATATCTTGCGAGGTACCTCGCAAAGAATGTTGTTGCGGCAGGACTTTCAAAGAAATGCGAAATTCAGCTCTCATATGCGATCGGCGTAGCTCACCCCGTATCAGTCATGGTTGACACATTCGGAACAGCAAGCACCGATCTTGACGACAGCAGGATCTCCGAAGCCCTCTGCGAACTCGTCGACATGCGCCCCGATGCCATTATCCGTCGTTTCGATCTCAGACGCCCGATATACGGCGACCTTGCCGCTTACGGGCATATGGGGCGCGAGGATCTCGGTACTCCGTGGGAAAAGCTTGACCTTGCTGAGGATCTGAAGAAGAAACTCGGCTGATATGCTACAGAAAAAATAGAATCAGAGAGCCCTATGCTGTTGTTATCGGCACAGGGCTCTGCTGTATTCGGAATTTGATATCAGTTACTCAAAATGGCATCTTTCTTCTTTTTGCATACTCAGCGATTTCTTGACATATATATGTGGTACTAAGGTCTTCGGGCAGACAGCGGGCAACCTGCAACACCGAGGACAGATAAGGAGTCAATGAGAAAGATATGGAAAACACATCGATCATGTCAAGCATTGGGTTTGAACAAAACTCACCTCACGAAGCCTATGAAGAATTCATGCTGCCGGACTATATGCCGGAGGTCAGGCGCATAGTGTCGTGCAGCGCAACGGTATTGCCGGACAGCCGTTACATAGACCAGAACGGTGTTACCCTCTCGGGTATAGTCGTTTACACCGTCCTGTATATCGGAGATGACGGCGGGCTGAACAGCGCACCTCTCAGCACCGAATACACGCATGTGTGCCCTGTTCGTCGTGATGAAGGCGACCTCTCCGGCGCATCGCTCTGCTGCAAGACACAGCTTGAATCCGTAGT
>CAKSEM010000177.1 GCA_934446485.1 uncultured Eubacteriales bacterium
AGTATCAGCTGCACCGTTTTCGGAAGCAGAGTTACAGGACCGCGCAGAAGTTTCCGCATTCTCCGACTGCGCACCGTTCGTGCCGGTATTACCGCTCTGAGCCCCTGCTGCACCGTTCTGTGAACGCTGTGCAACGGACGGTTGTCCGGCATTTATGCAGCTGAGCAGAATAAGCACAACTCCGAGGGGCGGCGCGAACACCAGCGCCAAAACAACTGCCCACCACGGAATATCAAACTGTTTTCGTGTATATTTGCCCAATTTTTGCTCCTTAATTTTTAAAATTAACGCCGATATCGTTCCAATACCGGCGTTAATACTCTGTCATATTAATCAGTCGAGGGATTTCAGATAATCCATGCAGCGCGAAACTTCCTCAACGCCGGTCGGATCGCAGCCTTCGCTCTCAACCACGATGTCAAGACCCATTTCGATAGCCTTAGCTCTGACAGCAGCCACGGGAGCCTCTCCGCTTCCGAGGGACAGACCGTTTCCGTCCGCCGTACCGTCCTTGAGATGGATCATACGTACTCTGGAGCCGAGACGCTCAAGCTCCTCAACGGGATTACGTCCTGCAACGAACGTCCAGTAGGTATCAAGCTCAAAGAACATGTCGGTGCGATGCTCAAGCTCGCTGTGGACATACAGTCCATCCTCATTGGGCTGGAATTCACCTGCATGGTTGTGGAAGCCGATATCGATACCCTCGGCACGGATTCGCGGCGTCACATCGTTAACAAAATCGATGAATGCGTCGAGTTTTTCGCGTGTGCGAAGATCTGCACCGGGGATGATAAATCTCTTATTCCCTATAGCGTGATGGAACTTCACGGTCTCATCAAAGCGATCGCGCAGATCGGTCCAGTCGCTGTGGGTACCGACAAGCTCAAGATCGTACTTATTGAGCATAGCCACGATCTCCTCTGCGCTGTGGCCGAAGAAGCCCGCAAATTCGATCTGCTTATAACCCATTTTCGCAACCTCGGCGAGAGCTGCGTCAAGATCCTTCTCCGTGAGGTCTCTGAGGCTGTACATCTGAATTCCGTATTTCATATTTAGCACCGTCCTTAATTGATTAGTGTGAATTGTCCGGCAAGCTCATCGCGGCTTGCACATCTGTACAATACATTATAACCCAAGCCGATATAAATTTCAAGTAGCTGACAGCAGTTCGGCAAACTTTTTCACGTCGGTCGTGCCGATGTATTACGGTAAACTACCCGCCTTCCGTCCGTCGGCAGTCGGCAGATCGTTCCGAGGTGCTCCAATACCTTGAGCGCCGCCCAGAGATCACGTCCGCGCAGTCCGGATGCCGCCGAAAATTCTGCCCTCGTAAACTCCGACGGAAGCGCATCCGGCATAAGGATCGCCGCATCCTCAGGCAAGTGAATATCCGTAATGCCCCTGAGCTCCGTCGGCACACGGTCGAGCTTCAGATCGGCCTTTCTGCCGCGACTCATCCTTCCTCCGCGTACGCGGTATTCATCGAGTGCAAGCGAAACCAGCGTCAGTGTCAGCGACGGGTTCGTGAGACAGTCAAGTATGTATACAAGCTGCGGCAAGATCGATATCGGAGTCTGCCTCGGTGCAGCACGGCGCGATGGCATCACATCTCCTGATGACGGATTGATCCACACGATACGGCGATACACAGCTACCGGCCATACAATGCGCACGCGGCAATCTGTAAAAAAAGCGGAAAGCTTATCACGCATTCCGCTGAGTGTAGATGTCTGTATTTCGGTAATCTCGCTGCCGCGCTTCACGTCGGCAACAAATCCCATATACGGCACCTCGGCAAACTCGCCCTCGCCGCCGAAATACCGTTTAAGTATCAGGTGCAGACTCCGCTCCGCAAGCGTACCGATACCGCTCATGTCTCCGCCGTTTACGACAGCGTCACGGACGATATTGTCGAAGCGGAGACGGTCCGACTCACATATCATAATTAATATCTGCTCTTCAGCCACTCAAGAAGAGAATCGATATCCGACTCGCTCAAATTACGATCCTTAAAGAACGAATTCATCGCCGATACAAACGATCCGCCGTGATATTGCGAGATAAAATTCTCCGTAACACAGTGAATGTACTCATCACGCAGTGCAAGCGGTATGTAATATCTCTCCTTGCCGTTCTTATATGAAGCTATAAAGCCCCGATCCTCAAGACGAACAAGGAACGATATGAGAGTAGGTGCCTTCCATCCCTTGCGGTGACCGATCTTCTGCATGAGGTACGCTGTGGTGAGCGGAGGATCACCCTCCCATATTGCGCTCATAACATCGAATTCGGCATCCGGCAGCTTCACGCTGTAGTCAACCGGTTTTGACCGTTCAATCAATTCTTCGATCCATCCATTTACATTTTCGACGTCCATCTTATTCTCCGATTATGTTTATTTTTAATGTCGATAAGTTCAGCCAATATTAATTATACATATGTCTAATAGTTTTGTCAACAGCAATTTCTGCCCCGTGCGACGTTTTTTATTTATCAATTTTAATTTGATTGACATATAGTTCAACATATTGTATAATTACTGATATCCGAATCGTATATCTTCGAGGTGAGTAAAAAATTGTTCTGTTTTGCCTCAAAAGTAAGGCTGAAAAATTTTTTTGCAGTGTGCGACGCGGTGGCGGCATATACTTCCGCGGACCGTCGAACCATAGCTGATATCACGGGAATATCTCCGCAGACTGTCACAAAAGCCGTCGAATTTTTACTTGATGCCGGCATACTCAGCGAAAACTCGTCAAAAAAGCCTTTTATGTACTCCTTTACTGCAAACCGTGCGGTAGGCGTTGTCGATCTTACGCAGCAAGATCTGCGTTTTTCGATCTATACTATAGACGGCAAGCTCCTCCGCGAATTGACATCGCAAAACGATCCGTCATACTTTTATGATGAGAATCTGTCTTTTTTTCTTCATGAATCCGCAGCCTTCGTCAAAACGAGAATGCCGCGCATCACGCTGTTTGCGGTAACTGCGATCATATCTCCCGGCGATATCAATCAGCGAGGAACGCGCAGCATGCTTACCGATACCGATCGGCTCTGCTCGATGATCACATCGTATTTCGGCGGATCTGAAATATCAGCGACCGACTCAGTATCTGCGTCTCAGTACTCATTGATCGGAAATCCGGTGTACCGCGGGGCATCCGTGATCTGCACGATAGACGGGACCTCTGCCGTATGCATAGCCGTAGATGATTCTGTTTTTCTCGGTTCGACTCCGCTGCGCGACAGGCGGGGTGTCATACTGCCCGCCGAATCCGTCATAAACGCATACCTCTCTCAGGAGATGGCTGCCGCGATCGGAAATGTGATCGGAATGCTCTCACCAAACCGTCTGTTCATTGACACCGCAAAGCGCCCGGGAGACATAACGGAATCGCGTGTCAGAGAGATCCTTACAAACTACTTCGGCGCGCACGGCTTTACGGTTCCGAACATCATTATGTGCAGGATACCGATGTCGCACGCAGGAGCTGTGCGGCGTGCACGCGAAACGGTAGTTCGTGAATTGACAATAGAATGTGCCGTCGGCAATCAGAATGAGACAACGGATGCGCCGGTGCCGAAG
>CAKSEM010000178.1 GCA_934446485.1 uncultured Eubacteriales bacterium
AGTTTCCGGCGTCGGGCGTGACAGCCGGGTCTCAAAGCCTGCGGCACGGAGAATTGCCGCAAGCCTTACGCCGATTTCGTATACGATATCCTGCTCGCGCAGCCCGTTTCCCTCAGCTCCGGCATTCGGATTTACAGGATTGTGCCCCTGATCTATGTATATTTTTGTTGCCATGTTCCCTCCGATGTTCAAATGTATAATTGATTATCGTTAATCATTATATGTTTGAGGGGGCGAAAATGGTTACAGAGAGCGTTTTCGGATGAAAGCGATCATGTGCATAAGCAAGAGCACTCTCACTCGATATCGGATGAAAAAAGAAAAAACGAAAAAATATTCAGAAAAGGGGTTGACAAAACCGATACTTGACGCTATAATATTCGTAACACTTGATAGAGGATGCGGAAATGATGAGTAACCTGTGGTGTCACGCCGGCAAGCGGTCACAGGCGAAAGGCTGATCCGCCGAAGCTGTGTTGCGGTTGCCGCCGTGCATTTTGCTGGGATCGTGTCGAACAGATACGGTACTGTCACATACTTATGTGGAGAGCTATCATCCGGCGGTTATTTTCATCAGCATATGATGTTAAATAGTTAATAAGCCTGTGATACCTCACCGTATCACAGGCTTTAATTTTTATCCAAAAGGAGAAGTTAGAAATGAACAGAATGAACAGAATGAAGAGAATCATTGCCATTGTTACGGCAGCTGTGCTCTGTGCAGCGATGCTTGCGGGATGCGGCAGCAAGAACGGATCGGTCGATATCAAGAATGCGAAGAGTCTTGCGGATCTCAAGGGTGCGAAAATTGCCGCTCAGGCTGCGACCTTCCACGCCGATGCACTTTCGCAGATCGAAAATGTTCAGTCATCGACCTATCCTGAGTTTGCCGATCTGCTGACTGCACTGAAGAGCGGTGCGATAGACGGATACATCGCAGAAGAACCGACCGCACTTTCCGTTTGCGGATCGGACGATTCCCTCACATACATACACCTCAAGAACAACGATACAGGTTTTACTGCAACGGCTGCCGATGTCGGCATAGCAGTAGGTCTGAAGAAGGGTTCTGAGCTGCGCGATCGTATCAACGGTGTGATAGCTGAGATCACCGAGGAGCAGAAGAGCGAGCTGATGAATCAGATCGTGCGTATGAGCGCCGGAGAAACTATTGACAGCTTCGCTGTAAGCTGCGAGGCGCCTGCGGAGACCGACGGAACGCTGAAGATCGGTATGGAGTGCGCTTACGAGCCGTACAACTGGACCGATATGGAGGGAAAATCCTTCGGAGCAGTTCCGATAAGCGGTGAGGGCAAGGAAGGTCTCTATGCCAACGGCTATGACGTGCAGATAGCTCAGTATATAGCTAACCGTCTCGGAATGAAGCTTGAGATCTACGCTATCGATTGGGAGTCGCTCCTGCCGGCTGTACAGTCGGGCACTATCGACGCAATCGCTGCTGGCATGAGCCCGACTGCGGAGCGCGAGGCTGAGATCGACTTTACCTCAACCTATTATGAATCGAACCTTGTCGTTATAATCAGAAAATAAGACTGATGTCGGAAAGACGGAGAGCAAATGGGTTTCTTTAATGATGTAATTAATATTATCGCGAAATATTATCCGCAGCTTTTGAGCGGTGTCGGAAATACTCTTCTGATAGCACTCACCAGTACGGTGATCGGTCTCGTTGTGGGACTCTTGACAGGTGTCGTTCGCACGGCGCCGAAGTCGCACAATCCTGTGCTTCGCGTGCTGCACACCGTGCTGAACGGTATTATTGCAGTTTACGTCGAAATATTTCGCGGTACGCCTATGATGGTACAGTCAATGGTCATATATTGGGGATACGCCTTTGCAACGGGCGGCAATACTTTGCCGCTCGTTCCGTCGGGCATACTCATAGTCTCAATAAATACCGGTGCCTATATGGCTGAGATAGTCCGCGGCGGTATTATTTCGATAGACCGCGGACAGTTTGAAGGCGCAATGTCCATCGGTATGTCGCACAGACAGACGATGTTCAAGGTGATAATTCCGCAGGTCATGCGTAACATACTTCCGTCCGTCAGCAACGAGTTTGTCATAAACATCAAGGATACGTCGGTTCTTAACGTTATCGGGGTAACGGAGCTTTACTATTTTGCCGGGGTTATTAAAAGGCAGAACTTTCAGACGTTCCAGACCTACTTTGTCGTCTGTGTCCTGTACTTTATCCTGACGTTTACCGTGACGAGGTTCCTGCGTTATATCGAACGACGTCTCGACGGGAATGCCAACTATACCGTGTTCGGATCACAGACTGATGTTGATGCCGAGATACATATACAAAAGGAGGGATAAGCATGTCTGATAACGTAATCGAGCTTTGCCATCTGCAAAAGCAGTTCGGTGATCATGCTGTGCTCCGTGACATTAACCTGTCCGTAAAACGCGGCGAAGTGCTGAGTATCATCGGCGCATCGGGCTCAGGAAAGAGCACGATGCTCAGATGCATAAACCTCCTTGAAACACCGAGTTCGGGTCAGATACTGTATCACGGACAGGACATTACCGAACGCAGCTTCAATCTGTCGCGCTACCGCGCCAAGGTCGGAATGGTGTTCCAGAGCTTCAATCTATTCAATAACATGACTGCCCTTGAAAACTGTATAACTGGTCAGATTTCCGTCTTGAAGCGGAGTCGCGCGGAAGCGCACGAGAAGGCAATATCCTATCTCAGAGGGGTCGGTATGGAGCCGTACATCAATGCGAAACCCGCACAGCTCTCCGGTGGTCAGAAACAGCGCGTTGCCATTGCACGCGCACTTGCGATGGAGCCTGAGGTGCTTCTGTTTGACGAGCCGACGAGTGCTCTGGATCCTCAGATGGTCGGGGAAGTGCTCGAGGTCATGCGCGGTCTTGCCGACGGCGGACTTACGATGATAGTAGTAACGCATGAGATGGCATTTGCGCGAGATGTTTCGACGAATGTTGTCTTTATGTCGGACGGCGTTGTTTGCGAGTCAGGTACTCCGGGAGATATTTTTGAGTCTCCGAAGGATCAGCGCACGAGGGATTTTCTGAAGCGCTTCCTTGAAAAATAAGATACCTCTATGTGACGGCGTGAGCCGTCACAATGCCTGAAAGATTCAAAGCCTCCGATATTTATCGGAGGCTTTGAATCTTCGCGGAAATCAAAGTTTAAGATTTGCCGATTATTTGCGGAGCCGTTCCATGTGATAGGTGAGACTATCCGACATATATTGACAATAATTTTCTTCGGTGGTATAATTACATTGCAAAATCAGTATGGATTTTTCTGAGCACACTCATTTTCGCCATACACTCCGTCGTGGGTGTATGGCGTTTGTTTTGCGCCGAAGATAAGGAGGATTTATGGATGTTAAAAAGCGTTGCCTCAGGATTCCGGGAGAGGTAATATATATAGCTGCGATCGTGATGCTGTCGCTTGCTGTGGCGATACTGACGGCGGCGGATTTCGGTATATCGATGATCGTTGCGCCGGCATA
>CAKSEM010000179.1 GCA_934446485.1 uncultured Eubacteriales bacterium
TCAAGCGAGTTTACTGATATGCAGCGGTCGGCGCGCAGAACATCATACATATGAAGCTCACGCACACGTTTTTCGGCTTCTGCCTGAAATGCCTCTGCAGACGGGGCAAAATCCGTGTATTTGTAGCCGAACAGCTCGTCGGATATTTCTCCCGTAAGAAGTACACGTATATCCGTAATCTCATGTATAGCGCGGCAGAGAAGGTACATACCCATGCTCGCGCGTATCGTTGTAATGTCGAATGTGCCGAGCAATTCCACCACACGTTCAAGCGATGAGAGGACGTCATCCTTCGTAATGATCACCTCAGTGTGGTCGGATCCGATATAGTCGGCCACCTCCCTCGCATATTTCAGGTCGATCGCATCCTCGCTCATGCCGATGGCAAAGGTCCTGATGGGGTCTTTGCTTTTCTTTGCCGCAACCGAGCAGACGAGCGACGAATCAAGACCGCCGGACAGGAGAAATCCCACCTTTGCGTCCGCCACAAGTCGCTTTTCAATACCGGCGACGAGCCGCTCATGTATGTTTCGACAGACCACGTCAATACTATCATAGCACACGGCGTCAACCTTTGCAATATCCCGATAGCAGATAAATTCACCGTCTTTATAATAGTGCCCCGGCGGAAACGGCATAATATGCTCCGCAAGCCCGACGAGGTTCTTCGGCTCGCTTGCAAAAATTATGCTTCCCGCTTCATCGTATCCGTAATAAAGCGGGCGAATGCCTATCGGATCACGCGCAGCAATGAATTCCCCCTTCTCGCCGTCATAGATAATGCACGCAAATTCCGCATCGAGCATCCGGAACATATCTGTGCCGTAGCGACGGTACATCGGGAGAAGTATCTCACAGTCGGAATCGCTCTCAAAAGTATATTCGTCAGAAAGAGATTCTCGAAGACGTTCAAACCCGTATATCTCACCGTTACATACAACGAGATCTTTACCGAGCACAAACGGCTGCATTCCCTCCGGATGGAGCCCCATTATGGCAAGCCTGTGAAAACCGAGCGCACCGTCACCCGCCGACACGACGCGTGTGTCGTCCGGTCCGCGCGACAGCGTACGGTCAAAGCACTTACGAAATGCTGCCGCGTCCGCTATGGGACCGCAATAACCGATAATTGAACACATATATGATATTCCTGCCTTTCTTAACATATAAACCCGGCATTTTGGAAAGCGCTGAAGCAAAAGTCGCGCTGTGCTTCAGCCCTTTCCAAAACACGTCGCTCTGAGGCCTCCGCAAAGGAGGTCCCAGAGCAGATCAAACCGTCACTCGACATCCTGAAGAGCTTCGAAGCCCTCTTCGCCGGTACGGATCTTTACGACATTTTCAACATCGTATACGAATATTTTTCCGTCTCCGATATGTCCCGTATACAGTACGGACTTTGCAGTTTCTATAACTGAGCGAACCGGAACCCCGGACACAACGATATCAACCTGAACCTTCGGCAGCAGGTTAGTTTCAACCGGCACGCCGCGGTAGTATTCGGGTCTTCCTCCCTGCACTCCGCAACCGAGCACGTGTGACACCGTCATACCTGTAATTCCGAGCGATGTCATCGCCTGCTTCAAAGCATCGAATTTTGATTCCTTACATATGATCTCAACCTTTGTGAACTTCGGTGTCGGATCATCGATGAACGCAGGAACGCGTTTTACCGGGATCGCCTCGGCAGGCGGAGTATCTCCGCGAACTGCCACTGCATCGGGTGCCGCATAAGATGAATATGTATCGACAGCAGGTACGAAATCGGGGTATGCGCTCGGCAGCCCATGTTCAGATATGTCGAGCCCCGCTATCTCATCCTCGACAGATGCGCGCAGACCGTTCGTTTTTTTGATGATCACGAAAGTTAGGGCAAGCGTCACGGCGGAATATGCCGCAACGGACAGGACACCTACGAGTTGAAGTCCGAGCTGGTGTGCCGAGCCTGTATAGAAGAGCCCGCGAAGACCTGCCGGAGCATCGGGATTTGCAAACAGCCCGACAGCTACGGTTCCCCACATTCCGTTTGCCATGTGAACACCTACGGCACCTACCGGATCGTCAATATGCAGCTTCAGATCGAGAAGTTCAACCACGACTACAACGAGCACGCCGGACACAAGTCCGACTGCGGCAGAGCCGACGGCGTCATAAGCATCGCATCCGGCGGTTACTCCGACGAGCCCGGCGAGTGATGCGTTAAGACACATTGAAACATCGGGCTTCCCGTTGCGTATCCACGTAAATACCATCGTAGTGCAGGTCGAGACCGACGGAGCAACTGTCGTAGTAAGAAAGATCGAAGCAAGCTCGGACGGCGTGGTAGCGGCGGCGCCGTTAAAGCCGTACCAACCGAGCCACAGTATGAATACTCCCAGTGCGCCGAGCGTGATCGAGTGTCCGGGGATCGCGTTGACCTTGGTCACGCGCCCTGATTCGTCACGGACGTACTTCCCGATACGCGGACCGAGATAAGCCGCGCCTATAAGCGCTGCGATCCCACCTACCATGTGTATCGCGCAAGAGCCTGCATAATCGTGGAATCCTATCCGGCTCAGCCAACCGCCTCCCCATATCCAGTGCGCTTCTATCGGATATATAACGAGCGAGATAACGCCTGAGTATATGCAGTATGCGGAGAATTTCGTCCGCTCAGCCATAGCACCCGACACGATCGTAGCAGTCGTCGCGCAGAAGACGAGATTGAACACAAATGTGGAAGCTGCGGTGAACCCTTCGGCGGGGCTGGCTATGAACTCTCTGAAATTCGCGAACATATCCATATTCGGTAATCCGATCAGTCCGAACAGTGTGTCCTCGCCCATCATCAAGGTATATCCGAGAAGTGAGAACACCACGGTGCCTATGCAAAAATCCATAAGGTTCTTCATAATAATGTTTCCGGCATTCTTTGCACGAGTGAAGCCTGTCTCTACCATGGCAAATCCCGCCTGCATCCAGAACACCAACGCGGCACCTATCAAAAACCAAAATTCTACGGTCATACTACGTCATCTCTTTTCTGTATCAGTATTTTGCATCATACGCTCCTCTCCGTCTTACGGCGGAGAGGAGCTTTCCGAACCTCCCGTTTCGGGGAAGCATCGTTTCGGTGTGACCCGATATGCCTCATCTCACTCCGAAGAGGAGATCACCGTATGTCGGAAACGGCCAGTATTTCTCACCGACGAGCCCCTCAGCTTCATCCGCAGCAAGCCGCAGCTCACGCATAGCGGGCAGAATAGTATCACGGATGTAATATGACTCATCTTTGATATCCCCAAAACCGTCGATCTTCACTATTGCCGACTCAAGTGCATCGGTCCGCTCAGCTATCTGAGACACGACCTGCGACAGGCGGCATATGACGCCCTTTTCGTATTCGCACGCCGCATCACCGCAGATCTCCTTCTTGGAAGCAGCCGTTGCGGCGATCTTAGAGGTGTACTCCTCAACCGCAGGAGCTATCTGCTTCTTCGCCATATCCACCATCGTATTGGCT
>CAKSEM010000180.1 GCA_934446485.1 uncultured Eubacteriales bacterium
GGATCACGGCGCCGCCTGCGTGATAGTTCTCTCGTGCCACGCGGCGTCCGCCCGGCAGAAGGCACTCATTCATATAATTGAACAGTGACTGTGTGCATTCGGAGATATTTGCAACCTCGGCAGGCCAATAGTTCATCTGAAGGTTTATATTGGTGTGGTAATCCGAATCCCACGGAGATTTTAAGCCGTCTGCCCAAAGTCCTTGGAGGTTTGCGGGATAAGTGTCCTCGCGTCCCGAGGATATGAGCAGGTACTTGCCGAATTGGAAGTAAAGTCCGATGAGTGAGCGGTCAACGGCGGTTTCATCCGTTGTCAGTCTGTAGAGTCTGTCTCCGACGCTCAAGTTGTCGAGTCCGTCATCACCGAATGATATGTCGGAGCGCTCCATAAGGCGTTCAAAGTCTGCAATGTGCTCTGACTTAAGCGCCTCGTATCCTACCGACGCGTGGGACAAATATACCGATGTATCCATTTCGGGATCGCGGTATGCAGTCACACATGAGACATAGACATCTATTCTTTTACCGCCGCGAACGAATAGTCTGTCATCATATTCGCACATAAAGACTTCACCGTCGGATTCAATGTGTGCTGTAAATCTGAACTTCTTACCTGAGTTCGCTGTTTTACAGATGCAGTCGATTATGCCGCGTCCGTTCGACACCTCAACGGTGCGATCTACTATATTTTCGCGGCGGAAATCTATTACACTCTCGCGCTTGGGATCGCACTCAATTCTGGACACAACGAGGCGCGCGGGATGAGAGGCAAAGCTTTCGCGGCAGAATTTTCTGCCGTACTTTTCATAAGTTATATTCAGGATACCGCGTTTGAGGTCGAGCTGACGCTCATATGACGAGCACTCGGAATCTCCGTGAAGGTCGAACGTAGGCTTCGACCGGGCGTCCCTCCATAAACAGTCGTCTAATACGGAGGAGCCCTTCCATATAGTTCGGAACGAGCGTGTCCTGCTCACCGCCGTCCCAGATAGTTTCTTCATTATATGAGATTAACTCTTCGGCAACGCGGCCGTAGACCATAGCTCCGACGGAGCCAGCACCGATCGGAGATGCGTTTTCCCAGTTGAAGGCCTCATTCTTGATTCTCAGTATGTATTCGTTCACGCCGATTATCCGTCCTTTCTGTAACAGACAAATTCATAATTATTTTGATTTTACCATATGAGCGCTGCGGTGTCAACCGAAATTTTACGTGTCGTCGGAGACATTGGCTTTTTTATCGGGACGTAAGGATGCAAGCGGATTTTTTGACATCGCATTCTCCATCCCTTTATTTGAAACATGGGTATAGATCTGTGTGGTATTTAACTGCTCGTGTCCCAGTATATCCTTCAGCACACGTATATCCACGTCGCCTGTCTGGTACATGAGCGTAGCAGCCGTATGGCGCAGCTTATGCGTTGAATACCCCTTGTTGCCGAGCCCCGCCGCATCGAGATATTTATTTACAATGTGCTGAACTGTTTTTGTGCTGATCCTTTGTCCTCTTGACGAAACGAACAGGGCATTTTCACCCGGCTTTACCTGAGTGCGCAAGCGTACGGTCAAATGGTCTCCGAGCGCAGCGCGGCAGGCATCATTTAAGTAAATCACCCGTTCTTTTGCACCCTTGCCTGTAACTCTGAGAGAGCGCATATCGCGATCAATATCGCGCATATCTATTCCGGCAAGCTCGGACAGTCGCATGCCGCAGTTGAGAAAGAGCGTAAGGATCGCAAAATCGCGTTCTCTTGACTTTGATGCGGTATCTGCTTCTACAGCTGCCAGAAGATTTACACATTCGTCAAGCGCAAGATGCCGCGGAAGTTTCTTTTTCAGCTTCGGAGATTCAATGTTCTCGCAAGGGTTGTTCCGGATATAACCGCGTTTGGCAGTCATGTATTTATAGAATGCCTTTAATGAGGACAGCTTTCTGGCACGTGTAGTTGCCGAATCTCCGCGTTCTGAGTCGAGGTAATAGAGGTAATCGTAGATATCGGAAGGAGTCACCTGCTCAAAATCTGCGTCGGAAAGCCCGGATATATCGCAACCGAGCATATTTTCTGCAGTTACAGGTACGCCGTCCGCTTTAAGACGCAGATACCGAAAGAATATCCGAAGATCGAGAAGGTATTCCGAGACCGTCTTCTCAGAGCACCCCTGAACCGTCCGCTTCTGCCTTGCAAATTCCGCTGCTCGCGGCGGCATGAGTGCCATTTCATCGTTCGTCACAGTATCACCTCCAAGCATAACGATCGACCGAATTCATTCTAACACATTCGGCGAGGTTTTAGTGGATTATTTGTAAACTTTCTTTTCATTGCCTTGTGCAGGGAGGTGTGATGGAATATAATTTAATTACAGCTATCGCCGTTGACGGCGATCATAAGAAAGGCTCATTTATGCTTAAATATTACAAAGAAAACTCAAAGATTATAACAAAGCTGATCCTATATCAGGTGGGGGCGGCGATTCTCGGTATTATTGTCACGACGGCAGCGGTCATGAGCGAGTGGCTCTTTCTTGCTGCGGGAATATTTTCGACGGTGTTCTACCTTGTCCTTCTGTATTCTGCAATGTGGGAAGAAGGCGGACGCGAGCGGATCAGAATTGACGGCGGACGTGCGGAATGGAAGCCTTGGCGCGGGTTATTCGTATCTCTTATGGCGAATATTCCGAACATGATTCTCGCCTTTCTCATAATTTTCGGCAATATTTTCGGCTCAAAATCCGGTCCTTTTGCATGGGTATTTGCCGGCAGCATCGGCGCCGTAGCAGCAGTAATTGCCCGTTTTTGGGAGGGAATGTACCTTGCCCTGATTCAGACATTTTCACCGTACAACCCGATCGCATTCCTGCTCGTGATATTGCCGTCACTCGCAGTGTGCACAGCAGCGTATGCCATGGGGATTCATAATCGCAGAATTTTCGGATTTATCAGAGACGCGGCAACAAATCGCAATATTCGTCATTAACCACAATTTTTCATTCTGCCTCAGAACATTTACGTAAAGTGTTTCGATTGACATATCGACAGTAATGTGATAAAATTTACGAAGATAAAATTTGAAAGAAGGCTAAATTCAGATGTTGTATATGGTAGACAGTGCCGATCTCAAAGGCATTAAGAGATGTGCCGAGTACTTTCCGATCTCGGGTGTCACTACAAACCCTACTATAATTTCCTCTGCTAAGAGTGATTTCAAAGAGCTTCTTGTCTCAATCAGAGAAATCATCGGCGATGACAAGATGCTTCATGTTCAGACCACCTCTACCGTGGCTGAAGACATTGTCCGTGAAGCGCTCATGATACGCAGTCTTGTGGGCGGAAAGTTTTACATTAAGATCCCGATAACCGAGGAAGGACTCAAGGCTATCGGTCTCTGCAAGGCTGAGGGGATCGGTGTTACAACCACCGCTATATTTACTCAGCAGCAGGCGCTTATTGCAGCTCGT
>CAKSEM010000181.1 GCA_934446485.1 uncultured Eubacteriales bacterium
GTACAGGCGCGCGTGGTACGTCCACTGGTTGAGCACGTGCACCTCAGGCGTGTCGGCAAGGTGCGCGACACTGTCCTCGCTCACTACCGTAAAGCCGAGCGAGGTCGCAAGCCGGTCTATTCCGTGGCAGATCTCTTCATCTATGTGGTACGGTCTGCCGGCCAAAATCATGATCCTCTGACCGCGGCTGCGCGCGGCGGCAAGCGCCTCCTCGCCTCGGCGGCGAACTGCCGCCATATATTCGTCGAGCGCGGAGAAGCCCGCCTTCACGGCGCGGCGCACTGCGCGCGGATCGAAGGCGTAACCGATATCCGAAAGGTATCGTCTGAGCTCCGCAGCAAGCGCACGCGGGTTGTTGATATTCAGATACGGATAGAAGAAGCGCGAGTGCCCCATATCCTCAAGATTCCCCTGCAAAAGCTCCGAATAGTACGCAACGACGGGGCAGTTGTAGTGATTTACCGTGCCGCTCTCCTTAACGTTATAGGTGATGCACGGGTAGAATATCAGATCCACGCCTGCCTCTATCAGCTCCTGCACGTGTCCGTGCATCAGCTTCGCGGGGTAGCACGCCGTATCCGACGGGATCGTGAACTGTCCGCGCTCGTACGTCTCGCGCGTAGACATCTTCGAAAAGCGCACATCAAATCCGAGAGACGCGAATATACCGTGCCAGAGCGGCGCAGTCTCGTATATTCCGAGCGCAAGCGGGATGCCCACCGTCGGTGCGCCGGAGCGCGGCGTATCGCCAGAGGTAAGTCCCGTTATCAATTCCCTCTTGAAAGCGTACAGGTTGTCCGTATCGACCGCTGCGACAGCCGCGCCGAGCGCGCGCTCACAGCGGTTGCCGGAAATGAAGCGTCTGCCGCCGGAGAAGGTGTTGACCGTAAGGCGGCAGTTGTTCTGACAGCCGCGGCAGGTCGTTGCACGCGAGGTATGCTCAAAATTCTCAAGCTCCTCACGGCTGATGAGGGTAGACGACCTCAGCTTCATCGCGCGCAGAGCTGCGCCGTATGCACCCATAAGCCCGGCGATCGACGGACGGACGACGTCGCGCCCCAATTCCATCTCAAATGCGCGCAGGACAGCGTCGCTCATAAACGTGCCGCCCTGTACAACGACGTGGCTGCCGAGATCTTCAGCCGACGTCGCACGGATCACCTTGTATATCGCATTTTTCACAACGCTGACGGAGAGCCCCGCCGAGATATCCTCTGCCGATGCGCCGTCCTTCTGCGACTGCTTGACGGAGGAGTTCATGAACACGGTACAGCGGCTGCCGAGATTGACGGGAGCTTCGGCAAACAGCGCCGTTTCCGCGAATTCCTCTGCCGTGTACCCCATCGAGCGCGCAAAGGTTTCAATAAACGAGCCGCAGCCCGACGAGCACGCCTCGTTCAGCATGATGCTGTCGATCGCACCGTTCTTGATCTTAAAGCACTTAATATCCTGGCCGCCGATGTCAAGGATGAAGTCAACATCCGGCATGAAGTATTTTGCCGCAGTATAGTGCGCGACCGTCTCCACGATACCGATATCGACGCCGAATGCGCTGCGGATCAGCTCCTCGCCGTAGCCCGTGACTGCGGCGCCGCAGATGTGTATGCGATCTCCCGCAAGGTCAAGTATCCGAATGAGCTCTTCGCGCACGATCTCTACGGGGTTGCCCTTGTTCGACGAATAGTATGTATAAAGGATCTCTCGGTCAGCCGATATGAGCACGAGCTTCGTCGTCGTGCTTCCGCAGTCGATGCCGAGGTATGCGTCCCCGGAGTACCCCGCGATATCCGACGTGTTTACCGTAGCACGGGCGTGACGGCGGCGAAACTCTTCATAATCCTCCCTTGAACGGAAGAGCGGCGGAAGGATCGATGCAGCGGAACGCTGCGTGCGGGATCTCTCTATGCGATCCGTCAGCTCGCCGAGCGAAAGCGTTATGCCGCCGGTGGCGGCAAAGATAGACGCGCCGAGCGCCACGGAATGGCGCGCATATTCCGGCAGTGTCGCTGCTGTCTCATCAAGTCCGAGCGTCTCACGGAACCTGAGACGCAGACCGCTGCAGAACGAGAGCGGTCCGCCGAGGAACAGGACGTGACCGCCGATGCGCCGCCCCTGTGCAAGCCCCGCGATCGTCTGGTTTACGACCGCCTGATATATGCTTGCCGCTATGTCCTCGTGACGCGCCCCCTGATTGAGCAGCGGCTGAATATCCGTCTTTGCGAATACGCCGCACCGCGAAGCGATCGGGTATATCCGCTTTGCATCGAGGCTCAGGCGGTCGAGCTCGTCCACGGAAATCCCGAGCAGCGTCGCCATCTGATCGATGAATGCACCCGTGCCGCCGGCACAGGTGCCGTTCATGCGCTCGTCGATGCCGGAGCCGAAGAATATGATCTTTGCGTCCTCGCCGCCAAGCTCAATGACCGCCTCCGTATCGGGATGGTACCGACGCACAAGTTCCGTTGTGGCGGCAACCTCCTGAATAAACGGAAGCTCTGCCGCCTCGGCAACGCCGAGCCCCGCAGAGCCCGAAATTGCCGCTGTCACCGTGACATTGCCGAGCTCCGCCTCCATCTCGCGCAGCAGCTCCGCCGTCCGTTCACGCACTCGCGACATATGCCGCTCATACCGCGAATATACGATCTTCCCGTCAAGGCAGGCAACGAGCTTCGCCGTCGTGCTGCCGATATCTATTCCGAGCGTGTATTGCTTATTCTCTGCCATCTTTCCGTTAAGTCTCCCTTTGCGTCTCAGTCATGCCGTTATGTCGGGATATGTCCCTCATGTGTTCGAGAGGGAGCTGATCCTCCCGACGATGCGAACATATTCGCGCGCATCGTCCTCTCCGAGCGAGCGGAGCATCACCGCGATGTCGTCCGTCAGCCGTCTGTGGCGTGAGTCGATATAGGCTCTCCCCTTGTCGGTTATGTATATATGTATGCGGCGCCGGTCTCCCGGATCGCCGCGTCGTTTAATGAGGCTTTTGCGGCATAGCCCCGCAAGTGCCGCGGAAACCCGCGGCGTAGTCATGCCGAGGACACTGCAAAGCGTACCCGGGCAGACTCCGTCCTGTTTGTAGCACAGATGTGCAAGTATGCTCATCTCTCCGTGCGAGAAGTCGATCGCGCCCCTGTGGTAGTCGAGCTTGGAGTTTTCGCGCATATGGTCGAGCAGCTCCTCTGCAAGCGCTCCGTAATCAGCCATCTGAACAAACCTCTTCTTAGATTTATGCTGTGTCGCGGCGTAAAATGCCGCAGAAACTAATACTGTTAAACATTATACAGATTTTGTCCCGCCTTGTCAATATACAATGTTTACATACCGACGGCGGAAATATGCGTTCCCTGCGGAAAACTTCCGAAAATGTAGGTTTGTCAATGATATGTTACACCGTGCTTCAAAAAATTATCAAGAGTAGCCTTAGGAGAATTCCAGTTAAGC
>CAKSEM010000182.1 GCA_934446485.1 uncultured Eubacteriales bacterium
CACTTATGGTGCGCGGCGGGTATATGAAGTATATGGCTAACGGAATATATTCACTATATATGCCGGCAAAGCGAATTATGAAGAAGATCGAGGCGATTATCCGCGACGAAATGGATCGTGCAGATGGCCAGGAGGTCATGTTCCCGGTGGCGATGCCGGCCTCACTTTGGGAAGAGTCGGGCAGATATGACTCGATAGGCTCTGAGCTTGCGAGGTGGAAGGATCGCTCAGGAAATCGGATGGTGCTCGGCATGACGCATGAGGAGGCTGCCGTTCACCTTGCCCGCGATACCGCTGCATCGTATGCCGACTATCCCTTTATGATATATCAGGTACAGACGAAATTCCGTGACGAGCCGCGCGCTCGCGGAGGACTCATTCGTGTTCGCGAATTCACCATGAAGGATGCGTATTCGTTCCATACGTCGGAAGAGGATCTTGACCGATACTACGATATTATGTTTAAGGCGTATGAGAATATCTTCAGACGCTGCGGTGTCCGTCACGCCGTGCCTGTCAAGAGTGATTCCGGTATGATGGGCGGAAATGTGTCGCACGAATTCATGCTGCTTACCGATATAGGTGAAGATACGATCGCCATGTGCCCCGACTGCGGCTACAGTGCCAACATGGAGGCTGCCGAGGTCAAGATCACAAACCCGCCCTCAGAGCAGGAGCCGCTCGAGAGGATCTACACACCGGATTGCAAGACTATTGAATCTCTCGCTGACTTTATGGGCACCGATATGCGCACCTTAGGAAAAGCGGTGGTTTATCAGAGAAATTCCGATGACAGCTATGTTATAGTGTTTATACGCGGCGATCTTGATGTTAATGAGACGAAACTGCGCAACTATTTGAAGTGCGAGGTGCATCCGTCAGTCATTACTGAGGAATCCGGAATCGTTGCCGGTTTTATCGGTCCTGTCGGGCTGCCCTCCGGTGTAACCGTTGTATACGACGCATCGCTCATCGGTATTGAGAGCATGGTCTGCGGTGCAAATGAGACAGATTACCACTACAGAGGCATAAACCTTGCACGCGATGTCGGTGAGGTCGAGTATTGCGATGTTGCAAAGATATTTGACGGTGCAGTGTGCCCGTCCTGCGGAAAACCTCACATAACGATCAAACGCGGAATTGAGATAGGCAATATATTCAAGCTCGGAACGAAGTATACCGAAAGCATGAACATGACATACCTCGACTCGGACGGCGTTGCCAAGCACCCGATAATGGGTTGCTACGGAATAGGAGTCGGCAGACTTGCTGCATCGATATGTCAGGAGAGCCATGACGACTTCGGACCCATTTGGCCTATGTCGATCGCACCGTGGCAGATTGAGGTGTGCAACCTCAGATGCGATAACGAGGAAGTGAACGCTGCCGCCGTGGCGCTCTGTGATGAATTAGAAGCTGCCGGTATTGAGGTTCTGTATGACGATCGCAATGTGCGCCCCGGCGCTATGTTTGCGGATGCGGATCTCTTCGGCATCCCCGTGAGAGTCGTCGTTTCTCCGAAAACGTGCGAGCGCGGAGTCTTTGAGGTATCTCTCAGAGACAAGTCGTGGAAGGCTGATATTCCGATGGATGGTGCGGTATCCGAGCTCAAACGTATAGTTGATGAGCAGCTTGCACTCTACAGATGATGAGGTAACCTACAATGTCTGAAATTCGTGGATATGCTGTCGTGGGACAATCCGGCGGACCGACAGCCGCAATAAATGCAACACTTGCAGGAGTCATTGAAGGTGTTATCACATCTGGCGGGGGCGATATCTGCGGCCTTCTCGGTATGAGGCACGGAATCGACGGACTTCTCTCAGAGAACTTTGTGGATCTTTCGGCTGAGTTTACAGAGAACGGAGAGCTTGACACCAAGCGGATCGCCAGACTTAGGCAGACACCGGCTGCTGCTCTCGGTTCATGCAGACACAAGCTTCCGGATCCGGAGGATGAGCCTGAATTTTACGAGCGTCTCATAAGTATTTTCAGAAAGCATAACATAAGATACTTCTTTTACATCGGCGGAAACGATTCGATGGACACGGTATCTAAGCTGACGCGCTATCTCAAAAAGTCAGACTACGCGATGCGATGCGTCGGTGTTCCCAAGACGATTGACAATGATCTTGTCGGAACTGATCACACACCGGGCTTCGGTTCGGCGGCTAAGTATATCGCAACGACCATGCAGGAGATAATACGCGACTGTTCGGTGTACGATATTCCTGCAGTTACGATAGTGGAGATCATGGGCCGTGATGCCGGCTGGCTTACGGCTTCTGCAGCTATCCCGCGTGCTGTGTGCGGTGTGGAACCGGATCTCGTCTATTTGCCCGAGCGCGTTTTTGACGACAGCCGATTTATATCCGATGTCAGGGCGGTGCTTGAAAAAAAGCCTGCCGTAGTGGTTGCGGTTTCGGAAGGCGTTCGGTTTGCCGACGGCAGATATGTCGGAGAGGGGACACAGAGCGGCGCAGCCGACGTGTTCGGTCACAAGTACCTGTCGGGTACGGGCAAGGCGCTTGAAATGATGGTTAAAGAGAAGATCGGCTGCAAGGTTCGGTCGGTAGAATTGAACATATGTCAGAGATGTGCGTCACATATAGCCTCTGCAACGGACATATCGGAGTCGTTGGCAACCGGTAGGGCTGCTGTTGCAAGCGCTGTTGCAGGAGATAGCGGCGTCATGATAACTGCACGGCGAAATGAAGGCGATGCTTACGGTGTAACGTTCGAGAGTGCGGATATTGCCGGGATTGCAAATGTTATCAAGTGTGTTCCGGATGAGTTTATTGGCTCCGAAGGGAATCGCGTAACAGACAGCTGCATAAAATATCTGCTTCCTCTGATACGCGGAGAGGTCGAAACGGAGTACCGCGACGGCTTGCCGGTGCATATCGTTCTTTGAAAAACAAAACGGGTGCGGCGTTACGATACGCTGCGCCCGTTTTTTGCGGTATCGGAGGGGAATTTTTACGGCAAAACCGCCGCTTCGCTGATAGGTTTCTGATTTATGAGTCGGTGAGTGTGCAGAGATGATATGGGTCAGTCCGACAACCTACTTTGAGTGGGTGATTTCAGCCTCAATGAATGTTTTTTGCAATACTTTCTGTTGGGGTTCTGTGTCGGATCCTGTGCACACAGAGCTGAGAACGGCGAGAACCCGAAGTATCCTTACAATGCCTGAATTTGTCGGATGCGTTTGGCATAATTATATTTTACAGCTGCAGTTCGGCGAACTTGCGGCGTGCCCTCGTCGGCGACTTGACCGACGGATGCAATTGTGATAGAATATCCATAGTTAATCTGATTTCGGAGGTGCGGAGGCAAGAGATGAAAAGACTGTCATTTCACAGTGCGATAGCGGCATTTCTTGTTGCCGCGGTGCTCATAGCCGCACTT
>CAKSEM010000183.1 GCA_934446485.1 uncultured Eubacteriales bacterium
ACATACACATCCATTAACATCGTCGGCGGCGGCACAAAGGAGGAGATGCTCTCACGGTTTGCAGCAAATGCTTCCGGCAGGCTCGTCGTCGCAGGACCGGTTGAGGCTACGGCTCTCGGGAACATTGCGATGCAGGCTATCTCCTGCGGTGAGCTTGCGGGGCTGTCAGACGCTCGGGCTGCAGTCAGAGCTTCATTTGATGTAAAAGAATATGCCCCCGACCTTTCCGCAAAGGATCAGTGGGATGATGCTTACGGCAGATTTCTCACTCTCATAGGTGAGAATTAACGGGATTAAGGAGAACTTTATGGATAACGGTAAAATGTATGAATACGCAAGAGAAGTCTATGCCGCGCTCGGTGTCGATACCGACCTTGCGATTAAGAAAACGTCTGAAATACCGGTGTCGATTCAGTGCTGGCAGGGCGATGATGTTGCAGGATTCGAAAACCCGGATGGAGTTTTGACCGGAGGAATTCAAACGACAGGTAATTATCCCGGCAAGGCAAGGACGATCGATGAGCTGAAGCAAGATTTTGATTTTGCGGCACGGCTCATTCCCGGTCGGAAGAAGTTCAGTCTTCACGCAATATATCTTGACTGTGACGGCAAGAAGGTCGATCGCTGCGAGATCGAGCCCCGCCACTTTGAAACATGGGTGTCTTGGGCTAAAGAGCGCGGCTACGGCCTCGATTTCAATCCTACATACTTTTCGCATCCTCTTTCGGCATCAGGATTTACTCTGAGCAGTCAGGATGAGTCTGTTCGCAGCTTTTGGGTGCAGCACGGTATTGCTTCACGCCGCATATCCGAATATTTCGGACGTGAGCTCGGTACGGTATCATGCAACAACTTTTGGATTCCGGACGGCTTCAAGGACACTCCCGTTTGCAAGGATGAATACCGCAGTACGCTTGCACGCTCATATGAGGAGATATTCTCCGATCCGACCGATCCTGCCTATAATCTCGATTCGGTCGAGAGCAAGGTGTTCGGCATCGGTGCAGAGAGCTGCACTATAGGTTCGTCCGAGTTTTACCTCGGCTGTGCAATGCGTCACGGTACACTGCTGACGCTGGATACCGGACACTTCCACCCGACTGAAGTCGTCTCCGACAAGCTCTCCGCCGTTCTTCAATATTTGGACGGCATACTTCTGCACGTTTCAAGGCCCGTCAGATGGGACAGTGACCATGTTGTAATACTCGACGATGAAACGAAAGCTATCGCATCTGAGATCGTTCGCGGCGGATATGAAGATCGCGTACATATCGGGCTTGATTACTTCGATGCAAGTATAAACCGAATCGCCTGCTGGGCTATCGGTGCGCGCAATATGCAGAAGGCGCTCCTTCTTGCCAACCTTGAGCCTACCGCTATGCTGAAGCAGTTTGAGTTAAGCGGCGACTATACGTCAAGACTCGCGTATCTCGAGGAGGAAAAGACGCTTCCGTTTGCCGCTGTCTGGGACAGATATTGCGAGGTTGCGGGAGTGCCCGTGCGCGATTCATGGCTTCGCGAGGTGAAAAACTATGAAGCTGAGGTTCTGTCAGCCAGATGAAGACTCAATATAAACGCTGTGCCGGGCTCCTTGCGGCGGTGATCATTACGGTTTTTCTCGCCTCACTCAGCTCATGCGGCAAAAGTACTGCGACGGATGCTGCACCCGCGCTCGGTGTAGGACGTGTGGTGAACGCAAGTCAGATCAATACCGAGACCGAAACTGCCGAACCGCAAATTACGCCGAACGGAATTACCGTCTGCGTAGATCCGGGGCACGGATATGAGGACGGCGGCACGTCATCCGAGCTTATCGGAGACCTTCTTGAGAAGGACATAACCCTTTCGGTATCCATGATGCTGAAGGAACACCTGAAGGCCTACGGATTCGAGGTTATAATGACCCATGACGGTACATCGATACCGAAGACATCGGTTGATGACGGAAATAATAAGTTCAATCCTATGGAACGCGCGGCTTTCGCAAACGAGCTCGGCTCGTCGATAGATTATTATATCTCGCTGCACTGTAATTCTCATGATAATTCGGAAGCCGAAGGCACAAGAGTATATTATTACGAGGGTGCGGGCAAGGCAACGACGACCGATCTCGATATAGCAAGCACTATCTGCGAGCAGATAGAAGAAGACTTTCCCGACGCTCCGATCCCGACTTGCGAGAATTATCCGTACTATGTCGTAAAATACACAACAGTTCCCGCATCGCTCATTGAGATGGGATTTGTTACAAACCCTAACGACGCTGCGGAGCTTGTGGATGAAAAGTGGCAGGACAAGTTTGCAGAGTCACTTGCAGCGGCACTTGACAAGTATTACAAAGCTAATCCTAAAAATACATAAATAGCGAAAGGACAGTGTGAATATTATGATAAATCTTGAACGTGAGATAAGAGAACAGCCTGAGGTCCTTGCACGTGTTATCGGCATGAACCGTGATACTGCCGAGAAGATCGTCAGTGAGGCGAAGAAGCGTGATGTTTGCGGAATATATTTTGTAGCTCGCGGCACATCGGATCACGCCTGCATCTATGCGCAGTACCTCTTCGGTATCCTTGCGGGGCTTCCGTGTACCCTCGGCACTCCGTCCGTATTCACGAAATACGGGGCTAAGGTGGATCTTTCACGCTACCTTGTCATCGGTGTATCTCAATCAGGCAAAGCTGAGGATGCAATCGAGGTGTTGAGCTCGGCGAAGGAGCAGGGGGCAATCACGGTTGCCATTACCAACGAAGCTGATTCACCGATGGCATCGCTCGCTGAGTACCATCTCTTCTGCGGTGCAGGTCACGAGGCAAGTATAGCGGCAACCAAAACGTTTACGTCGCAGATGATGCTAATGGCACTGCTTGCAGGTCTGTGGTCGGGAAGAGAGGACTTTATTTCCGAGCTTAATTCGGTATCCGGAAAAGTATCCGAGCTTCTCTCCGATTTCGACACCAAGATCACAGATCTTGCCGAGCGCGTCCGCGACATTCCCGGAGCTGTTATTCTCGGTCGCGGTATTTCCTACTGCATTGCCCTTGAGGGCGCACTCAAGATGCTTGAAACCAACAAGATAAAAATGAAGGGATACCCCGTGTCGGACTTTCATCACGGTCCTATAGCACAGCTTCATGACGGTGATCCTGTGTTCGTTATAGCACCTAAGGGTGCCACATTCGATGATGCACTTGAGATTACAGAAAAGCTGCGCGGTGTAGGAGCTGACATATTCTTTGTAACCGACGACTCGGCGTCCGTTCCGTCGGGTACGACCGGGATCATTATTCCGAATGTCGGTTCAGAGCTCACATCCCCCTTCCTGAGCGTGCTCGTTTTCCAGATGCTTGCCTGCAAAATGACTATCGTTCGCGGTATAGACCCCGAC
>CAKSEM010000184.1 GCA_934446485.1 uncultured Eubacteriales bacterium
CTGTTCGGGGACCATGTCCAGTCTGTATGTGACCGAAGATACGACGAGCTGTATCACAAAACGCGGTAAGTATATTATAAGCCCCGAGACTATGATGTTGTTGAGAAGCGTACCCGTGAGCGATATGCCGATGGTGACCGCTCCTGCGGTAAGGACCGACGCTGCAAAGCAGCCGAGCATGTACGGGGTATATCCGCCGCCGGTGATCTCAAAGTATCTGCCGAAGATCGCGAGCATCAGACGTGATATACTGCCGCTTACAAATATGAGTGCGGCAAGCCACGTTATAAGCGCGGCAAACTGGCTGGTGTAAAGGCTGACCCTTTTGTGCGGCAGTGCATGATAGAGATCGGACGAGTTTCTGTGGTTCATCCATGAAAATATCGTCCACGCGAGGATCGGTGCCATAACGGTAAACGTCAGAAAGAGAAGCGGATGCGCACCTATGGCGGTGATGGATTCTGCTTCGACGGCACCCCACGCGAAACGGCGGTTGATTGATGTGACGCGCGTCAATGGGATAAAGACAGCTTCAAGCGTCAATATTACAAAAAAGATGATTCCGGGAATTCGCAGGCGTCGTAAGCCCTCGCGATACAATCCGCGGCTGAATGGTATGTTTTTTTTCATAATAATCTCCATTCCGTCGCCGAAGCGGCGGCACAAATAGTTGTGAAATTCTTCCGTGCTGAAAAAGCAAATAACGATATGATTCCGTTTCGGAGATCCTGCGCTTAACCGGCGCAAAAGTTGACATGGCGATCGCTGTTCGCGCGCTGTCATACCGAAACGGCATCTGCGTGATGCGGTCTAAATGCATCAGAGCTCGAATTTGTAGCCGAGCGCCTCCATTTCATAGGTAAATACTTCTTCGAGCGTCAGCGGCAGAATATCGAGTATGAGGGGATCAGTTTCCCGCAGGGCGGCAGTCACGCTGTCGCGGTCTCCGCGCACGATCATGTTGGTGACGCTGCCGTGCTTTACAAAATGAAGTATATCCGCATCGCGCAGCACTTTCTCAAATGTCTGACGATCATATTCACCGCGCAATGCAATTTGAACCTTGAATTGAGCGGTTTTGAGATTTGCTATGTCCTGTTCAAATACGATGCCGCCGCGGTGCAACAGTGAGAGCTGGTCGCATGTGTCCTCCAGCTCACGCAGGGAATGTGAGGTGATGACGGCAGATGCACCGCGGTCCATAACGTCCTCACATATGATTGCCTTGACAAAGTTGCGCATTATGGGATCGAGTCCGTCGAAGGTTTCATCAAAGAATATTGGTTGAGAGGGCAAGTATCGTCGCTTCCTGACGTTTCAGTCCCTTTGAAAATGTAGATATCTGTGCGCGTGTATTGAGTGAAAATTTGCCTGCGAGCGTCTTGAAGCGCCTCATGTCGAAGCCGCGCCGCGTATCGCGGTGCATCAGTGCCATACGCTCCATTGTGGCTCCCGGCAGAAAGTAGAGTTCATCCGGAACGAAGGCGATGCGTGAGCGCGAAATCGGATTTTCCCAGATCGTCTCTCCGTCTATGGTGACGCTGCCGGAATCTGCGCGGTATATTCCGGAAAGTATGCGCAGAAACGTGGACTTTCCGGCTCCGTTTGAGCCGACCATACCGTAAATACAGCCGTCGTTTATGGTGCATGATATGTTGTTCAGTGCGCAGAAATCACCGAAGTTTTTAGTCAAGTGTTCAGCTTTTATCATCACTGTTATCCCTTTCGTTCATTACTTTGTGCTTGTCGTGCGATGTGCGGTATGCTTCGCTGATCCGCTCTATGACTGCATCCTCCGGTATTCCGGCAAGGGCGAGCTCACAAGCCATATCGGCGACGGAGTCGAGCAGCCTCGATTTCTTTTTCAGCATCGCTTCATGTGCACTCTCGCATACGAAGTATCCACGACCGGGTACGGACTGTATCAGACCGTCGGAATCAAGCTCCGAATATGCCTTCAGGATCGTTACGGGGTTCACCGACAACTCAAGCGACATACTTCTGACGGAGGGAATCTGTTCTCCGGGAGCTATCGTTCCGGTGAGGATAAAACGCTCAAGCTGAGTCTTTATCTGCTCGTATATCGGAACTCTGGACATGGGGTCGATCCGGAACATATGAAAAGTATCACCTCACAGTTCAATATTCTCAGTGCAATGTGTTATACATGACATATAACACATATATCATACCATGCAGGCAGCCGCTTGTCAAGCACTCCGTAAAATGTTTTTGTGAAAAAATCGCGCAATGCGATGTGAAAATTTCACATATCCATTGACAAAGTAACATTTTGGGCGTAAAATTATAACATGGACTCGCGAAGGCTGCGAGATATGATATTTTATGAGAAGGGGGCGCTGTTTTGCAAAAGGAACGCAGAGAGGCGATACGCTCGCTCCTTGAACGTCAACCGTTTGTATCGCTTGAGGAGATGTCATCGATGTTTCCCGATGTTTCTGAAATGACGCTCAGACGCGACATAGAGTATTTTGAAGGTCGCGGAGAAGCGATCAAGGTGCGCGGAGGCTGCCGCAGCATGAGCTTTATTTCGTCTCGGGCTGACGACAGCGTGGGTGTGCGTTTGGGCGAGTGCGTGGCACAGAAACGTGCCATCGCCGCAGCTGCCGCACTTCATCTCGAAACCGGACGGTCTATCTTTATTGATTCGGGTTCGACAATGCGCACATTCGTAAGTCTGATTCCGCGATTGCGGTATTCATTTACCACGACGGATCCGGCGATTGCACTTGAGCTTTCTAAGGCTGCCACGTCGGTTGTGAATATCGTCGGCGGTAGGCTTGAATTTGACAATCAGACTGTGACCGGACTTCAGGCAACCAGGTTCCTCTCGGGGATCAACATCGATATGGCGTTTCTGTCACCGTCGGGATTCAGTGCCGACAGCGGCTTTACGGTTGCCAACTTCAACGAGTGCGAACTAAAGCGCATCGTTGTGGAAAAGGCAAGGGTCGTTATAATGCTCATGGATTCTTCAAAGTATGACAGATCGCTGCCGTATACGTTCTGCACGCTTGCTGATGCAGACTTTATCATAACCGATAACGGCGCTCCGCAGGAGTTGTCCGGAATTGCCGCGAGGTACGGAACGAGTGTGGTTTTTGCAGATGAAGAGAATCATTCGGAAACTAAAGATTAATTATTAATATTGAAAGGATATAACTATGGCAAACGCAGTTATTATGCCGAGACAGGGACAAAGTGTCGAGAGCTGTATAATTACGACTTGGCACAAAAAGAAAGGGGACACGGTCGCCGAGGGAGACATTCTTTTCTCATATGAGACGGATAAGTCCGCCTTTGATGAGGTGTCGCAGTTCTCGGGAACGGTGCTTGAGGTGCTCGCAGCCGAGGGCGATGTTATAC
>CAKSEM010000185.1 GCA_934446485.1 uncultured Eubacteriales bacterium
GTCTGTGACCGCTGCAGTTGAGTCGGAGCTTTCCGTCACATCATCCGTTTCGGGCGTACGCTTGGCGTAAGGCTTCACATTTTCAAAGAAGTCGCCGCCAACCACATCTGCACCCACTGAAGTATAGTACAGTCCATAGTACATCGGGGAGTACGTTGCAATTTGATCTGCTCGCGTTATGGGAGTGTCAGCGGTACCGTAAATCCAGTCGTTGAACCACGTCCAGTGCTGTGACTTGTGGCAGGCAAATCCGTCCTGCGTCACCTGAAAGGCTGACTTGCCGCCGAAATGATCGAGCGGACGGTCAAAATTCATGGTGATTTGTGCTTTTGGATACAGGTGGAGATAGACCTTTTCGGGAGTCCATAAGCCGTACTCGGCGGCACTTTCGGGATATACCGAGGCATCATTTGAAACATTCAGTGCGTCGCAAATTGCCGAAGCACACAGTATGTGTGTTCCGTGACCGTACTCACCGTTCAGATCGTGAGAGACTACCACGAGAGGCTTAAACCTTCTGATATTATCCGTAATATATTCGACAAAGTCGTCATATTTAACGCCTGCGGCGGAAAATGCCGCAAGAGCCCCCTCGCGAGATTCCGAATAGAGATCGGGAAAGTCTGAAATTATGGGATAATTGCGCACGCCGACCGTCCAAAGCCCATTCAACTGCTCGTGCGGACGTTCGTGAGTGTCAAAATGATTTGTGACATATACGACCTGGACATCAAGCCCCATCTCTCCTGCGTAGTATGGGAGAACACCGGCAAAGAAAAGCTGCTCGTCGTCGGAATGAGATGAAAACATGAGAAGATCCGCGCGCTCAAGCGGCGTTTTCCATCGCTGTACCCAATCCGGAACGTCACCGTTTCCGAAAACGTATATCTCTGCAATTGCAGCACCGTTCGGGAAAGTAAGAGTGAGTTCACTTGCTGACGGACCGATCAGCTGACTGACATCAACAAATTCGTGAAGGAACAGGTTCTCGCCGCGGACTGCCTGTCCGCCGTCAGGTGAAGTCAGCGACCATTTCCCGGGGATCTTATCAAATACAATATAAAGTGAGCCGATGCCGTCGCCGCAACCGACGGTTACGGATCCGCCCGTTGACACTGTAACAGGACTGACCGTATCACCGTCAGTCAGAAGTGTCGGTGCATCCACACCGATTGCCGATGTTACGGTACCCGTAATTTCTGCCTCTGCCGCTGACGAAGAAACTGCAAAAATAATGCACAATACGAATGCGGCAGCCGCAGCGGAAAGTATTCCGAAAATCCTTTTTTTCATCGACACCTCCGAGCAAGATCAATACCGAATAATTATACCATTTTTTAATCGGGAAAGCAATACAAAATCACGCGTTTTTTATAAAATACCGTCGTTTCGGGAGGATGACCCGTCGATGACAGTCAAGCGTTTCTCTCCCAAAACTTTTTCAGGATAAACGACAGCGTAGAAGTATCGGCAGTACACGCCACAGGCGGCCAAAATTCCGGGAAACGACGGACGATTTCGGGAGATGACATACGGTGATCTATCAGAACTATCACACCGCGGTCGTCGGCACTCCGTATTACGCGTCCTGCTGCCTGTTCGATACGATTGATAGCGGGATACTCATATGCAAACAGGTGCCCGTTCCCGTATTTGCGTTCATAATATTCTCCGATAAGGTTTAACTCCGATGAGATGCCCGGCAAACCCGCGCCGACGATTATAACACCGATAAGCCCGTCCCCCGATAAGTCAACGCCCTCGGAAAAGATCCCGCCGAGCACGCAAAATCCCACGGTAGTTCCATCGTGCTTCTCCGAAAAAACACGCAGAAAACGCTCCCTTGCGATATGACTCATATCGGGCTTCTGCATCACGGCACGAATGTCCCCCCTGATGCGCAGGAGTGCTCTGCAAACAGTTTTCATATAGTCGTAAGACGGAAGGAATACAAAATAGTTTCCCTCTCTCGCATCGAGGACTGTCGATATAACCTCAGCGATCTCATCGGCGGTTCCGCGACGATCCTGCAATCGGGTACTGATACCGTCAAACACCGTAACGGAGAGATGGTCCCGCGGAAACGGAGACTCTGCGTGGATGAACGGCGTCCCGCGGCAGCCGAGAACGTCGGAAAAGTATTCTTCCGGATCAAGTGTTGCCGAGAACATGACGGTTGCATATGCCGCAGAGCATACGTTGTCTATGATCGGCGACGGGTCAAGGCATATCATTCTGCATCGCAGCGCACCGTCAAGAGATTCGGCGAGAAAGACCGAGCCTTCGTTTGCGAGTGACGTCGTGGCTCTAAACATTCCGAGAGCGGAGAGCAGCGGCAACGTCGTCTCCCACAGCTCTGTGTCGTGCGATGCGGCGGCAAGTTGACGTCCGAGTGTGCCGGCTGCGTGAACGAGCTGAGGGGGTGCGGTGTTGAGTTTCAGATAACCCACGGTGTGATCTCCGTCGCGGTCGGTTACCACAGTCGAATTATCGGCACATCCGGATGATATCGAATTGAATGCGTCATCGCACAGACCGAGAGCCGAGCCGATCTCCGGGTCCGAGATGCGGCCCTCTCCGAACGCCGTCCTCAGCGCATCTGTGTCGCTCGGCGAAAAATCGGCCGAATACATCCTTCGGACACGGTCAGGCAGATTGTGTGCTTCGTCTATAAGAAATGCGTACCGCTCGCCGCGATCATGCAGAAAGTATCGTTGCAGGCGTACGCGGCTGTCAAATGCATAATTATAATCGCAAATTATAACATCGCAAAATTCGCTGTATTCGAGTGACAGCTCGTGCGGACACAGCATATAACGGTCCGCCGTCTCCGCAAAATCCGAAGCATCATATACAGGACTTCCGTCAAGGAGCTCACAAAGCGCCTCTGCGAGTCGAAGCTTGTACGGTTTGACGGTGCCGTTTTCGGATATCTCGCACATGCGCGGACACATTCGGCAGCCTTCACCGATACCGCCGGTGCGGCATAATCGCTCCTTTGCGCGCAGCATGACCGTGCGAAGATCCGGGGCACGGACCGCCAAAATACGCATGGCATCAAGAGCAGCCTTACCGGTCACGCCTTTGCCTGTGAGATAGAATACACGATCTACATAACCTCCGCCGAGCGCCTTTATCGCCGGATACAGAACTGCCATAGTTTTACCCGTACCGGTAGGGGCCGAGGCAAGTAATCTGCCGCCGCGACGCAGTGTGCGTATCGTGCCGAGCATAAGCTCTTCCTGCCCTTCTCTCGGCTTTCCGTACGGGAAGCTGAGAGAGGATATTTCATCAATACGTCGTGTTGCGCGTATGATAACCGCATTCAGCTTGTACTCGGCACGTGTAAGTAGAGCCGATGTCATACGGCCGAGCAGAGCTGCAT
>CAKSEM010000186.1 GCA_934446485.1 uncultured Eubacteriales bacterium
TGACATACTTTCCGTCCTGCTCGGAAATGCACTCTACAGGGCACTCGGCAGCGCAAGCACCGCAAGCGATGCAAGCATCAGAAATCTTGTAAGCCATGATATTACCTCCGTATTATGATTTAGTATATTGTATCACAGTATTTCGGAAAAATAAAGAGGTTTTCAAAAATAAATGCCGATCTTTGAACGGATCATTTTACCGTCTTTACCGAATCTCTGTCGTACACGCGGATAACGTCACCCTTCTGATCCTGAAACTTAACCTTCAGGAGACCGGCAAGGATATTGGAATCAACAACAACGCCCTGCCCGTCGGGAGTGACGACGCGCGTGCCGTTCTTCGGAGTTCGGGCGATTTCGTGTTCATAAGTCTCATGCTCATATCTGAGACAGCACATCAATCTGCCGCAGGCACCGGAGATCTTCGCGGAGTTCAGCGAAAGGTTCTGCTCCTTCGCCATCTTTATCGACACCTGAACAAAATCGGAAAGGAAGGACGAGCAGCAGAAGGGTCTGCCGCATATACCGATGCCGCCGAGCATCTTTGCCTCGTCGCGTATACCGACCTGACGCAGCTCAATGCGCGTTTTGAACGTCGAAGCAAGATCCTTTACGAGCTCTCTGAAATCAACACGCGACTCGGCTGTAAAATAAAACATGAGTTTTGAGTTGTCGAAGGTGTATTCAGCTTCAATGAGCTTCATATCGAGCCCATGCTGCAGGACTTTACGCCGACACGTCTCAAGAGCTGTCTTTTCAAGGGATTTGTTACGCTCGTACTGTTCGCGGTCGTGCTCTGTCGCAATTCTGACAACACGGCGCAGGGGCTGAACGATCTCGGAAGCCGGTACTTTTCGGTTCCCTTCGGAAACGAATCCGTACTCCGCCCCGCGTGCAGTCTCAACGATCACACATTTGTTATCCTTAACATCCAAACCCTCGGGCGAAAAATAATATACCTTGCCGGCATCCTTAAACCTGACGCCTATTATCTCGCAGTTGCCCTCGGCATCGACCGATATCGGCACGATCGCCTCTTTTGCCTCTTTATTCTTATCTCTTTTATTCATATATAAAAACCTCGCTTATCCGTCGGTTAGTTTAAGTTAAGTGATCGAAAGCGCCATATCGGTCAGTACAACGCGCACCGATACATTTGCCCGCAGACGCAGAATGGCATCACACAGAGAATCATGTATGAGGAAAAGGCGCCGTTTTGACACATTTCCGCCGGCAGTTCTGACGCTGTTCTCAGAGGTGTGGAATAACAGTTGATTTTCTCCGCTGCGCACGGCAATAATATCGCGGATCGCACTGTCAACATAGGAAAGAAGGCGCACGGCCTCATCTGCGGATCTCGGCATATCTCCAAGAAGAGCGCGCAGCAGCGCTCCGCTTCCCCCGCGGCAGATAATACCTACAAGTGCCGCTGCCGTATTCCGTATATGCAAATCTCCCTCGTTACCGCCCGAGTCAGAGATCACACTGAGAGCGCGGCCGAGTGAGCCGTCGCAGATTTTTACGGCCTCTGCAATCTTATCGGACGAAGCTCCTGCGCAGTGTGAGGACAGATACTCACCGACATCTGCGTCCGAAAGGCGCTCGGTCCGCACAAGTATTGAGCGGCTGCGCACGGTCTCGAGAAGTCCCGCTTCGTCCTCGGTCAGAAGGAGAAACAGCGCATGAGAGGGCGGCTCCTCAAGTGTCAGCAGGAGTGCGTTCTGCGCTGCCGCCGTCATACGTTCGGCGTTTTCGATGATATATGTGCGTACGTCGGAATCGTTCGGAACGGTATATATACCCGCGCGCAGTGCGCGTATTTCGTCGACGCCTATACTCGCACGGTCTCCGGAAGACACTACGACCGTGTCGGCGGATATTCCGCCGAGCGTCCGTCTGCACGGATCACATACACCGCACGGGAGCGGATATGCTGCGCTGTGCCGATGCTCGCAAGCGGCAGCCGCAGCAATCATGCGCGCCAGCATCATCTTTCCGCTGCCGGGTGCACCCGAGATAATGTATGCATGAGAGCACTCTCCGTCTGCGATCCGTCGACCGATATTCTCTTTTACGGCGTCGTTTCCGACGACTCCCGGAAATATCTCTCTCATTAATTCCTCCGCAGCGGTCACGCACGTACCATCTTCCGTATACGATTATATTTTATCACGAGTCCGCAAAAATCTCAAGTGGTAATTCAGACCTCACCCGCACGCAGGAACTGACTCCGATACAGTTCCGAATAGAGTCCTCCGCGGTGAAGGAGCTCCGAATGGGTACCGGTCTCCATAATATGTCCGTCGCGCATAACGATGATCGTATCGGCATTCTGCACGGTAGTAAGCCTGTGCGCAACTACAAAACCCGTTCGGCCGCGCATCAGACGGTCAAGCGAATCCTGTATTTTCGACTCGGTATAGATATCGATAGATGATGTCGCCTCATCAAGTATGAGAACCGGCGGCAAACAGAGCATGATGCGCGCAATGGACAAGAGCTGCTTCTGCCCTGTCGAAAGCGATCCGCCGTCTTCGCCGAGAAATGCATCAAAGCCACCCGGCAGACGTCGTATAAACTGCTCGGCGTGAGCTGCCCTTGCAGCCGCAATAATCTCTTCACGGGTTGCGTCCGGGCGTCCGAGCGCAATATTCTCAGCAACCGTCCCGGATTTGATCCATGTATCCTGCAAAACCATTCCGTAGTTATGTCGCAGTTCACGGCGCGAAAGATCACGTATGTCGCGCCCGTCCATGCTTATTGCGCCGGAATTAACATCATAGAAACGCATTAGAAGATTGATAAGTGTAGTCTTGCCGCAGCCGGTCGGTCCGACGATCGCGATCTTCTGCCCGGGTCGGACATCAATGCAAAAATCTCGAATGAGCGATCTCTCGGGCGAGTATGAGAACGAGACATGTTCAAATTTCACGCCGCCGTCGGCACGGAACTCATCAACGCCGGTCACAGACACGTCGGACTCGGACGGAGTGTCAAGCAGCTCGGCAAGACGAGCAGCACACGCGAGAGCATTCTGAAACTCCGTTATGACCCCGGAAATCTCATTGAAAGGCTTAGTGTACTGATTGGCATATCCGAGAAAGCACGTGATTCCGCCGACTGTTATTCCGCCGGCAATTGCTGTAAGCGCCCCCGCCATGGCAACAGCAGCATATATGACACCGTTCAGGAATCGCGTTGCGGGGTTCACGAGCGATGAGTAAAATATTGCGGAGACAGACGCACGGCGCAAGCGCTCGTTTGTCTCTTCAAACCTCTCCTCCATTCTCGATTCCATCGAAAAAGCCTTAACGGTCTTTTCGGAGGTTATAACCTCCTCGGAAA
>CAKSEM010000187.1 GCA_934446485.1 uncultured Eubacteriales bacterium
GCTCAAAAACTTCGACTCAATGCCTCGTTCTGTCATAAAGAACTCCATGCCGATAAATGTTCTGTGGGAGAACGGCGCAAGCATGTCCGGCTCCAGAACCGTGTCCCCCATGCTGAAATCGTACGACAGCGCAGAGCTTATCGACAATAAAAGCGGGGAGACCGTGGGCAGCGGAGAATATAATCTCGTCACCATGTCGCTCGAAACACGTATAGTAGACAACGACCGTTACTACTCATACGTTATGGCGGCAGACTCGCCGAGCTTTGCAGGCAACAACTACCTCGTCAAGAGCAACTCATACGGCAACCGAGATATCATCTTCTCGGCTATGAAGCTTATCGGACGCGACAGGATCCTTGCCGATCTGCCGATCAGGGTATTCGATGACACAACCAGCACGGCAACGACTGCACAGTCGACTGCCATGACCGTAGAGCTCACGGTTATCGCTCCCGTCATCATCACGCTGTGCGGAATCGTAATAATAGTCAGGAGACGCCGCTCATGATAAAGAAAAAGAAGATATCCGCAATAATCGCCGCCGTTCTCCTCGTGCTGCTTTCCATCGCATACTTTGCCGTCGTTCGCCCGCTCGTGAACGGAGGCACCGACAGCGAACTGCTCGATCTCGTCGACGGAGAAGCTGAGGGACCGAACGGTAGATACCTCATGTTTCCTCAGATAGAACGTGAAGGGATCGAGGCTATCCGCGTCAGAAACTCACACGGTGAATATGCATTTGTACGTGATCACTCATCGGAGAAGAATTCATTTATCATTGAGGGCTTCAAGGGTGTCACCTTTGATGACGAAAAGTTTTCTGCTATAGTCGTTGCCTCGGGATATACCATAGCCCGCGAACGTGTGACACGTGAGGCAACGCCCGAGGACTTTGATCGCTACGGGCTGACCGACCCGCAGGCATCGTGGACGCTGACTGCGACCGACGGCACGGAACGAACGGTAAATGTCGGAAACAAGCTCGTCTCGGGAGAAGGATACTACGCCGCCCTTGACGGCAGGGACGAGTGTATATACGTGCTCGGCACATCGCTTGAGAACTCAATTCTTCAGCCTGTGGAAAACTTCGTCTCTCCGATGCTCTGCGCTGGTATGTCACAGGAATCCTACTACCTTGCGGACTCGTTTACCATACTGCATGACGGAGAAGTGTTCGTATCGGTCAAACAGCGCACGAAGGATGAATTCACAAATCCTGAGGCGCAGGCAGAAACAGAGCTCATCTATCCCGAAGGATACAAAACTGACGACACATTCTTCTTCAATGTTCTCGCCGAATTCGTCTCCCTCTCGGGCGAGGAGGCAGTATACCTGGGAAAAGACGACTCGGTCGGTGCAAAATACGGCCTCGACGATCCGTACTACACGATATACTTCACGTACGGGGACAGCATCGAATACTATATTTTCGTGTCAGAACTTCAGGATGACGGATACTACTACGCAGTATCAAACCTTTACGATTATCAGGTGATAGCACGCTGCACCGCTGACACGTTCTCATTTCTCGAGAAAGATATAGACGAATGGGTGGACGACTACCCCATCATGTATAATATCACATATGTGGATGAGATATCGGTCAAAGCCGGCGAGCACTCTGTAGATTTCAAGCTGAATCACGGAACGGACGCATCCGGCAAGCCCACGCTTACCGTTGAGGGCACCGACGGATTCAGTCTCTCCGCCGATGAGGTATACAATTTCCGCCAGTATTATAAGGTTATCCTGTCAATACAGCTCGGCGGGAATGCCGGACTGAGTGATGAAGAGTTCGACAGCCTCATCTCCGACACCGGAGCGCTGATGGCGGAAATAACCTTCAAAATGAAGGACGGAACGTCCGTTAAATACGAATTCCGCAGATATTCGACCCGTCGCGCGCTCATGACATGCGACGGAGAGGGCAGCTTTTATGTTCTCGCCGACTGGATCGAAAAGCTCTCAAGCGACACAGATCGGCTGCTCCGCGGAATCGATATCGATCCGTATGCAAAGACCTGACACAGCGCATAAACCGTTAGTCTTCGCGCAATAATAATCTTCAAAGAAAAGCTGTCGCCTCCCGGGACCTGTGGTCTCGCGGAGGCGACTCGGTAATGTGAGGTGCCGCACTTGAAGATTATCGAATACCTGTCTGCGTTTGCAGCAGGCGCATTCATTTATACCGTCGGAGAGATCATGTTCCGCGGATATACACACTGGACTATGACACTGACGGGCGGCGCATGTCTTGCCGTACTCTATATGTGGAACGAGCTTCTGCCCTCAGGTGCCCATGCCACGCGGTGGCTCATCGGTGCCGCCAGCATAACTCTGATAGAATTTGCCGTCGGATGTGTGGTGAATCTCGGCCTCGGGCAGCATGTATGGGATTACTCGGGGCTGAGGTTCAATTTTCTGGGGCAGATCAGCCTTCTGTTTTCACTTCTGTGGTGCCTGTTGTCAATTCCCGCATACGCACTGTGCGATATGATAAAGAAAATGCTCCAAGTCCTTGAATAGCGGAGGATATAATGAAATCGAAAAGAATAATCCCCTCCGGACGGCGCGCAGTAATAAGTTCGCTCGTTGCCGCAGCCGTAGTAATACTTCTCTCCGTCGTAGGATACTTTGAACTGCGCGGCAGCCGCATATCTGACGAAGCCGCCGCGGAATTTCATTTTATAGACGTGGGACAGGGAGATGCCGCCATGATCCTGACACATACGGCGTGTGTTGTGATCGATTGCGGTCCGACGTCAGCATCGGAGGCTGTTACGGATTACATAGGACGATACACCGACCGCATCGACTGTCTCGTGTTTTCTCACCCTCATGAGGATCACATGGGCGCGTCATCTGCCGTCCTTAAAAGATTTCCGACCGAACGGATCATTATGACGGAATATGCATCCGATGCATCGTTCTTCAGCCGCACACTTGATGTAATTGAAGAAAATGATATCGCAGTTACCGAAGCTGCCGTCGGAGAGACATACATCGTCGGAGACATCGCACTGCGGGTGCTGTCTCCGTCCGATGACTTCGGGGATATGAACAACAACAGTATCGTCATGCGTGTCGATGCCGGCGGTACCTCTGCCCTCTTCACGGGAGACGCAGAGGCTGAAGCGGAAGAGGTTATGCTGTCACGTCAGGCTGCCTGGCTGCCGTGCGACATACTGAAGGTCGGACATCACGGCTCCTCCACTTCAAGCTCCGACAGCTTCATATCAGCGGTTTCCCCGCAGCTTGCCGTAATATCGTGCGGCAGCGGAAACTCATACGGTCACCCGCACCT